>CAZVRS010000112.1:0-3567 GCA_964630115.1 uncultured Candidatus Bathyarchaeia archaeon
GCTCCCGTTCCCCAGGCTCGCCATGGCCCTGAAGGACCTGAAGGTGGCCATGAGGGAGCCCAGGACATCATACATGATGGTGCTGCCCCTGTTCTCCGTGGTGGGCTTCATACCGGCCCTCCTGGCCCCCCGGGGGCCAGCCGAGCTAGCGGCCTACGCTTGCCTCATGTGTATGACGTTGTTCACCACGGGCTCCATAATATCCTCCCTGGTGCCCTACCAGCTCATGGAGCACGAGGGAGGGAGGCTCTGGATACCCTTCTCCTGCGTCCCGAAGAAGGACGTATCGCTAGCCAAGGCCCTGGCCACCACCTTCGCCTTCTCGGCCTACGCCTTCCCCGTGGCCCTCTTGAGCTCGGCCCTGGTGGGCAGCCCTTTCCTGCTCTTCTACGCCGCCGCTGGGGCCATGGTGGTCTTCTCGGCCTCCCTGCTCTCCTCCATGATAATGGTGGCCACGACATCGGCCGACACGAAGGTGGTCAGGATTTCCTTCCTCAAGAGCCTGGCCCTCTTGGCCCTCTCGGCCGGGCTGTCCACGCCCCTGCTGACGCCTCTTTTGAACGTCCGGCTCGAGCAGGTGATCCCGGCCCTGGTCCAGGGGTATCCCAAGGCCCTCGTCCTGTCGGCCCTTGAGGCCTTTTCGGCCCTCGTCCTGAACGAGCTCTTGGTCCGCTGACAGACCTCTGGGTAAGGCTTATAAAGCCTGGATGGATTATCCAGCCAGCCATGAGGGCCCGGGAGGCGTGTTCAACGGCCCTGATGACGGCCGCATGTCTGGCCACCAACTACGCCCTGGTGGGCGTGCCGAACGTCAAGCTCATGGACCTGCTGGTCTTCGCATCTGGCTTCCTCTTCGGCACGAAGGTGGGCGTGTCGGTTGCCGTCCTGACGTGGCTGATCTACGGGACCCTGAACCCCTACGGCTTCTGCCTGCCCATCCTCGTGGCCACGGCCGCCTCTGAAACCATATACGGCTTGGCCGGGGGGCTCCTCGGGAGCTCCAGAGGGCCAGGCTGGCTGGAGGAAGACGGGCTTGCCTGGTCGAGCTACAAGCTGGCCGTCCTAGGCTTCTCCCTCACGGCTGCCTACGACCTGCTGACGAACCTGGCCTTCTCCCTCACCTTCGGGATCCCCTTCCTGTTGGCTCTGGCCTACGGAGCCTGGTTCGCGATCGTCCACGAGGCCTCTAATGCGGCCTTGTTCGCAGCCTGCACGCCCGCCCTGCTGAGGGTCTCACGCCTCCTGGGCCAGAGCCCGGGAGAACGGGAGGTGAGCAAGAGTGGCGGTCAATAAGTGGGCCTGGATATCTCTGGGCCTGCTGTGCTGGGCCGTGGTTGCTACGGCCTTGGCTGGTCACTACTGGCACCTATACGATACCTACAAAGTCCTCTACGAGGAAGCCAAGGGTCAATTGGAGGTCCTGACGGTTAGGGTTAACGTGTTGATAGATTACGGGAACGGGACCCGTATCTGGTTCAACGACACCCTGGCCTCGGCCGGTTACACGGTCTTCGATGTCCTGTGCCTCATAGCCAACGTGGATTACGTGGCCTACAGCGGCCCGACCTGGGTGGGCTACCCGAACAACACGGCCTACTTCGTCACGGGCATAAACGGCGTCTACATGAACGCAACCCACGCCTGGTTCTGGTGGTATTGGGACCCCTCCGCTCGGGAATGGGTCTTACCGCCCTACGGGGCCAACCACGTGAACGCAACCGTGGTTGACGGCGGCGTTTATGCCTGGACCTTCAGGAGCATGGCTACATGGCCCCCGCCACCGCCCTGATAGGCCGCCACGGTGGGCCAGGATCAAAATGTTTTTATTAAATGCGTCGGCGCCCCGTGAGGTGCCAAGTAGTGCCCCTCCTAGTCTCGTCGCCCATCTACGTCAGCAGTGCCCCTCCGAGCAGCATAGCCAATGAGGCGTGTTATGTGTTCATCACGGTGCGCTCACGTTGGCTGTCAAAGCCCTACGGGCTATCCGATGGCGATATCATCTCGGGCGAGATAATCGAGGTCCGTTATAAGGGGCGAGGAGCTAGAGGGCCTATCGGGTGCGCCAGCATCCTTCCGTGCTGTGGACCGTAGCAGGGGCGGACCACCTCTACGTCCACAAGGGCACGTGGCCCCTCCTCAGGGACCACGGCGTGGTCTACGAAGGGCATGTCATGGTGGTGAGGCTCGACCGAGCGACAAGGGCCTCAGGCCAGGAGGTCCGGCTCTACCCCAAGCGGGAGATCAGGGCCGAGGGTTGAGGTGACAGGTGCTTGACCAAGGAAGCACGAGAGAAGCTCAGGGTTGCCGAAGAGCACATGGACAACTTCTACAGGACCCCTGCTGGAGGAGAACTTGATAAGGCTGGCGAGTTCCTGTGGGCCACCGTGAACGCCATCGTCCACGCCCTGGCCCTCGCCAGGGGCGAGAGGCTGCCTGCTAAACATGGATCGGTTAGAGATTTCGTCAGGAAGCTGGCTGGCGAGCTTGAGGACGAGGCCCTCTGGGATGCCTTCAGGGACGCCGAGAAGCTCCATGCGAACTTCTACAGCCCTGGCATATTCGAGGAAGAAGAGCTGAGGGCGATGGTCGATAACGTGCTCAACAGGCTCATTAAGCCCCTCTACGAGCTGGCCGAGCGTGAGCTAGAGGGCCAGCCCGCACCCGCTTGATCGAGGGGCCCCTGGCGGGCGTCGGCTTGAGAAAGGTTAATAATTGGGCTGTGCAGCCCACCTGGGAGGAGATGGGCTTGGAACTCCAGCGTGAGGCATTCTACATGCCGGGCGCCACCACGGTGGGCTTGGTATGTGATAGGGGCGTCATCCTGGCTGCCGAGAAGAGGGTCTCGTACGGCTACTACATCATGAGCCGTGCCGGCAAGAAGGTCTTCAAGATAACGGACCGCATAGGAGTTGCCTGTGCAGGCATGGTATCGGACATGCAGATACTGGTTCGCAACGTCGGTGCTTACGCACGCCTGTATGAGTATGAGGTCGGCAGGCCCATGTCCGTCAGGGCGGCCGCCAAGCTCATGTCGAACATGCTGTTCGAGCAGAGGTCGTTTCCGCTCCTGACGCAGACCATAGTAGGCGGCATAGACGACGAAGGGCCGGTCCTGTATGTGCTCGACCCGCTTGGCTCCGTCGTGCCGGACAAGTATGCGGCCGTCGGCTCCGGGGCCGAGATAGCCATGGGCGTCCTAGAGGCCGAGTATAAGGAAGGCTTGAGCATGGAGCTGGGCCGTGAGCTGGCCCTCAGGGCCATAAAATCCGCCATAAGCCGTGATGCCATAAGCGGCGATGGCGTGGACATGCTCTTCATAACGCCAGATGGGGCGAAGGAGGAATCCATAAGGTTCTAGGGGGCAGCGAGCCTTGGCGGCCCGCCAGGCTTTCGAGGTCATGCCCGGCGTCCCGGAGGAACTCGTCAGGCTGCTGAAGAAGCACGGCTACCACATGGTAGGACGCCACTCGGCCGTGAAGAGGTGCCACTGGCTCTACGCCAGCCTGACCTCAGGCCGCTTCTGCTACAAGCAGAAGTTCTACGGCATAGCAACTCACCGCTGCATCC
>CAZVRS010000113.1:0-3553 GCA_964630115.1 uncultured Candidatus Bathyarchaeia archaeon
TCCCGGCCCTCTGGAGGTATCTGGCGAAGCTGGGCGGCGGCGCCACCATTATGACCGCATCCAGGAGCCCTATGTCTATGCCGAGCTCCAGGGTTGGCGTGGCCACGACGGCCTCCAGCTCCCCGGACTTCAGCTTGTCCTCGACCTCACGCCTCTCCTCCTTAAGGAGGCCCGCCCTGTGGACCATGGCCTTGACGCCATCACGCCTGGCCATGCGGGCCACCACCTCGCACATCTGCTGGCTGTCCACGAAGGCAAGGCACCTCAGGCCGGCCCTAGAGGCCAGGTAGAGCAGCCTTGAGGCCACCGTCCACCTGCTCAACGTGCCGGAGCTGACCAGGGCGTGGTAAGCTATGCCCTTCCGCCTCCTGGTCCCCTCTATGACCTCGACGGGCCTGTCGAAGAGCAGCTCTCCCAGCTCGCCCGGGTTGCCTATCGTGGCCGAGCTGGCCACGAACTTCACGTCCGGGCCCAGGAGCTTCTTCAGGCGCTCGATCACCATCCTGACGTGGGAGCCAAAGGAGCCCTCGTAGACGTGGGCCTCGTCTAATACGATCGTCCTCACGCCCTTTATCAGCCGCCTGAAGCGGGCGGACCTCGGGAGGCTGAAGTGTATCATATCGGGGTTCGTTATGAGGACCTCGGGCGGGTTCTCATATATGGCCAGCCTCTCCTTTTCCGGCGTATCGCCATCCAGGACGGCCATCCTGAGGAACAGGGGCACGGAGTAGCGCTCGAACCTGGACAGCTGGTCCCTCGCCAGGGCCTTGGTCGGGTATATTATGGCGGACCTACGGCCCGCCTTCAGGGCCTCGTCGAGCACGGGTATTATGAACGCTTCCGTCTTCCCCGTGGCTGCGCCAGATACTATGAAGACATCCCGGCCCTTGGTTATGGCCCTGTAGGCCTCGTATTGGAACTTGTAGAGCCTCTCTATGCCGTATGCCCTCAGGCGCTCGGCCAAGAGCTCGTGGAGGCCCACGCTCTCGATCGGTGGCCCGAACTCGGGCTCGGCAACCACTTCCCTGCGGACGTAGATGACCCTGGCCCCGCCGAACGTCGAGCTTAGGTAATCCGATATCCTCGTTATGACCTCGTCTGCTTCCCCCAAGGGCTCCCCCTTAGCCACGGGCGAATTGGCATCGGGCCCTTATTATGTGCTGCCCCTCAGGTGCTGACCTCCACCCCCCTGACGAGGACGTGGGGAGCTATGATGCAGAAGCCAGCCATGTTCGGGAGCAGGGGCTCTTGCTCGGACGAGAGGCCCTCCACCTTCTTCAGCAGGTCGAATACGTTGCCCCTCATGCTGAAGCCCCTTAGGCCCTGTTTCAGCTCGCCGCCCTCAACCAGGAAGCCGCTCGGGACGTAGAGCGAGAACTCGCCCGAGGGCCTCATCCCGAAGCCGGACAGGGACCTGTGGGCGTAGATGCCTTCCCCGAGCTCGGACAGGAGTTCCTCAAGCGCCTTCTGGCCCGGCCTGAGGGCCATGTTTATCGGGTAGATGCTGGGCCTGAACCGGTAGTCCCTCGGGTAGAACGGGTCCACTAAGGGCGGCTCCCACCTCACGCAGTTGCCCGTGGGCTCAAGGCCTTGGGCGGAGGCCTCTACGGAGTCGCACATGAAGGACTTCAGGACGCCTTCCTCAACGAGGGCCTTTGCCTTAACGGGCACTCCTTCGTCATCTATGCCGAAGGAGCAGAGGCCGAGCTCGTTGAACGGGTCGTCCCACACGCTCAGGACGGGCGATGCTACTTCCTCCCCGATCTTGTCCTTGAGGACGGATGTCCCGAGCCTCACGTTGTCGGCCCTCAGCGAGCTCACGAAGGCGTAGGCCAGGAGCTCGGCTACCACGGCTGGGCTCAGGACTAGGTCGTAGCTCCCGGGCTCGACCTCCCCTGTCCTTGACGTGAGCAAGGAGAGGGAAGCGCATTCCTCGGCCAGCCCTTCTAGGTCGAGGTCGCTCAGCTTCCTCCTAACCCTGGAGGAACCCACGGGGGAAGGAGCTCCCTCTGCCCTGGCGGTCAAGGAGGCACCCACGAAGGTCCCCACGTCTTCTGCCTCTAGGCCCGAGGAATTGACCACGCCGAACCTGACGATGCTCTTGCCGAACCAGGCCGATGGTATTGACAGGCCCTTGCGGCCCGAGGTGGCGTAGTCCATGAGGGACCTCAGCCTCTCAAGGCATTCTTCCTCGCTCAGCTCCACGACCCCACGGTCGAAGATGGAGAGCTTGCGGGCCCCTGGGGGGCTCGGGAAGCCCTTGAAGGACGGGAGCTCCATGGAGGCCTTGAGGGCGCTCTTGGCGGCTTCCCTCAGGGCCTCATCCGATAGGTCGGTCGTGTAGGAGAAGCCCATCTTGCCCTCCTTGAAGGTCCTTATGGCTATGCCGAGCCTCATGGTGCTTGAGGCCTCGAAGGAGCTCTCCCCTCCCACGGTGGAGAATCTGAAGGAAGTAGATGACCTGGCCAGGGCGAAGATCTCCGCTTCCTCAGCTCCCTCGGCCTCACAGATCTCGAGAGCCCTGTGGCAGTAAGACAGGAGGTCCTCGAACAACCCCACATCACCCCACGGTCAGCTCGCTGAACAAGACGTGGGGGCCGCCGCCGCACACCTGGTAGGAGGCCTCTCCGGAGCTCAGCCTCAGGGAAACGACGTCGAAGTCCGAGCCCACAGCCTCCACCTTCTTGAGGTCCCTCAGCAGGTCGAGGGCCAGGCTGACGGACCTGTAGGCCCCCTTGACCTGGCCTCCCTCCACCCTGTAGGCTGCCTCGCAATCGCAGTGGACGATGCCCCCGATCGTGGCCCCCACGAGGCCGACCACGTATAGGCCGTCCCTGAGCTCCTCCAGGAGTTCCTCAACGGTCCTATCGCCCGGCTCCATGACCGTGTTCGTGCTGAGGGGCACGGGGGTCAGGAGGGCGCTGGAAGCCCTGGCCCTCCCGTTGGGCTCCTGCCCCATGAGGAAGGCTGTGGGGCGTGAGTGCAGGTAGTTCCTCAAGATGCCTTCCTTGACGATCTTGACGGGCTTCGCCCTGACGCCCTCGTCATCGTAGGTCATGGCCACCGTGAGGCCCTCGGCCAAGGGGTCGTCCGTTATGTTGACTAGCTCGCTGGCCACCTGTTGGCCCAGCTTGCCGTGGAAGAGGCCCAGCTCCGACCCCGGCATAGAGGCCAGCTCCGCCGAGGACATGACGCCCACGCACAGGGCTAGGAGGCCCGATATGGTGTTGTCCACCAGGACCCTCATCTTCCCGCTCGGGGCCTTGCGGGCCGAGAGGAGTTCGATGGCCCTCTTGGCCAGCCTCTCGGCCATGCCAACTGGGTCCCCGTAGGCCATTAGCTCTTGCCCAGCAGCAGCGCTCAACCTGCCCGTCACGGTCTGGACGTTGCCCCCCTCCCTGGCCGTTATGGCCATCCTGAGGTGAGTGAAGGGGCAGGCCTCCCGGACGTAGGTGCCTTCTGAGTTCGAGAAGGCCCTCACGACCACTTGGTCCTCATACCTGAAGTCCGTCATGACCACCCTGGCGTCCACGGACCTGGCTGCCTCATCGCA
>CAZVRS010000114.1:0-3548 GCA_964630115.1 uncultured Candidatus Bathyarchaeia archaeon
GGCCCCTGGACGAATACATACGCTTGGGCGTCGTGAACTTGGATAAGCCGCCTGGCCCGACCAGCCACGAGGTGACGACCTGGGTGAAGCGCATCCTCGGCGTGAGGAAGGCCGGTCACGGGGGGACCCTAGGGTCCCCGTGAGCCGGGGAGATCCCCGTGTGACCGGCGTGCTGCCAGTGGCCCTTGAGGACGCCGCCAAGTCCCTGATGGCCGTCCTGAACGCGGGCAAGGAATACGTGGCCGTAATGAAGCTCCACGGCGACGTGCCGAAGTCCAAGATAAAGGAGGTCATGTCCGAGTTCGTAGGGCCCATTTACCAGAGGCCCCCGGTCAGGGCATCCGTTAAGAGGCGCCTCAGGACGAGGACCATATACGAACTTGAGATCCTCGAGATAGAAGGCCGTCTGGTCCTGTTCCGGGTCGCCTGCGAGGCCGGGACCTACGTGAGGAAGCTCTGCGTGGACATAGGGAACGCCCTGGGCTGTGGAGCCCACATGCAGGAGCTGAGGAGGACCCGTGTGGGCTCCTTCACGGAAGACGATGCCGTGACGCTCCACCAGCTATCGGAGGCCGTCTACCTCTGGCGTGAGGAAGGCGATGAGAAGGCCATAAGGCGTGTGGTGAGGCCCATGGAGCACATGCTCGCCATCCTGCCCAGGATAGTGATACGTGATTCGGCCGTGGACGCCATATGCCACGGCGCCCAGCTGGCTGCCCCGGGCGTGCTGAGGTTGAGCGATGGCATAAAGCCGGGCGACATGGTCCTCATAACGACCTTGAAGGGGGAGGCCGTGGCCCTGGCCGAGGCCCTAGTGTCCAGCAGGGAGATGATGGCCATGAGGAAGGGCATAGTGACCAGGACCCTCAGGGTCCTCATGAGGCCGGGCACCTACCCCAAGATGTGGACCTCACGTGAGGAGGTCGTGAAGGATTGAGGGCCAGGAGGCACGACCACTATTACGTCAGGAGACCTTCCTCGCCCCTGAGGCTGGGCCTGATAAGGGCCCGCCTCAGGGACCGCTATTTTGAGTTCCTAACGGCCTCCGGCGTCTTCTCAAAACGCAAGATCGATTTGGGGACGAGGCTCCTCATAGAGGTCATGGACCTGCCCGAGGAAGGGCTTGCCCTCGACGTGGGATGCGGCTACGGCGCCATAGGCATAGTCGCTGCCGCCATAAGGCCTAAGCTCAAGGTCATCCTGACGGACGTGAACGAGAGGGCCGTCTGGCTGGCCAAGAAGAACGTTGAGCGCAACATGGTCGGCTCGAATGCCGAGGTGAGGCAGGGCTTCCTCTACGAGGCCGTTGAGGGCTTGCAGTTCGACGTCATACTGTCCAACCCGCCTATAGCGGCTGGCATGAAGGTCGTTGAGGCCCTGATAAGGGGCGCCTACGAGAAGCTGAGGCCGGGAGGCTCGCTCCAGATAGTGGTCAGGTCCAAGCTGAGCACGAGGCCGAAGGCCTTCATGGAGGATTCCTTCGGCCACGTGGAGATAGTGGCCCGGAAGAGCGGCTACAGGGTCTTCCGGTCCTTCAAGGAGTAGGGGCAAATCCTAAATATGCGGGGCCTCGCCCGCCCAGCGGTGGGTGAGATGGGCGAGGCCCAGGAGTTGAAGAAGAAGCTCCAGGCCGCCATAGATGCCTTCAGGGACGAGCGCATAAGGTGGTTCGTGGGGAAGAGCAGGTCCCTCGTGGACTCAGGCCTGGTATCGCTGGAGAAGATGGACGAGCTCGTCAGATACCTGCTGAGGGACGAGATAGAAAGGCACCTCATAATGCGTGAGATAGAGGCCAACGGCCCCCTCACGGTCCAGGAGTTGGCCCAGAGGACCGGCGTGAGCCCCGAGCGTGTGGAAGAACACGTGAAGGTCCTGTGCGTGGTAGGCGAGCTCATACCTTCTGGCGAGAAGGGCGGTTCGACCGCCTACGCCCTCAGGGCGCCCGTCGACGAAATCATGAAGGAACGGAGGATATGCCCCTGCGAGACCGTGGTGGCCTTGCTCCACAGGCTCTTAGGCCTGTGGGGTGGTGGAGGTGGCCGGGAGAAGCAAGCAGGGTAGCTCGGGCGATTTCGAGCCCCTCATAGTGGCCTTCTGCTGCAACTGGTGCTCCTACGCAGGTGCCGACCTGGCTGGGACAAGCCGCCTGGAATACCCGACGAACGTCCGCATCATAAGGGTCATGTGCTCTGGCCGTGTTGACCCGGTCTTCATCTTGGAGGCCTTCAAGCGTGGTGCAGATGGTGTCCTCCTGACGGGATGCCATCCCGGCGACTGCCACTACATAGATGGCAACATGAAGACCGAGATGAGGGCCCGCTACGTGAAGATGTGCCTCGAGGAAATAGGCCTCGAGCCAGAGCGTTTCAGGCTTGAGTGGGTATCGGCCTCGGAGGGCGTCAGGTTCGCCCAGCTCATAAAGGAGTTCACCGAGACCGTCAGGAAGCTAGGGCCAAACCCGCTGAGGGGTGGAGGGGCATGAGCGAGGAGATGAGGGCTAAGCTGAGGGCAGCCTTCGAGGCCTTCTCGAGCGAGAGGGTCCGCTGGCTGTTGGGCAGGTCCAGGCACATAGCCGAGGTCGGCAAGCTCAAGCCGGAAGAGGTTAGGGAGCTCATCAGATCCATCTTGGCCGAGGAGCTCGAGAGGGGGCTCATAGTGAGCGAGCTGAAGGCCGACGGCCCCCTGACCGTCCCCGAGCTGGCCCAGAGGACGGGCTTGCCCAAGCGCAGGATAATGTGGCACCTCATATGCATGATGAAGGAGGGGCGCATCGCCATCTGGGGCAAGAAGGGCGATTACTACGCCTTCTCGGTCCCCTGAGCCACCAACAGGGGGATGCCGGGTGGGAGAGGCCAGCGTGAAAATGGCCGAGGTGAAGGTCAGCTACTGCGTGCAGTGTGGCAAGTGCTCGGGCAGCTGCCCAGCTGCCAGGTTCCTCGAGATGAGGCCCAGGAAGGTAGTGCTCATGTATCACTTAGGCATGGTAGATGAGCTGATCGAATCGGGTTGGATGTGGATGTGTGCGGATTGCCTGGCCTGCGAGGAGAGGTGCCCGTATGAGGTCGGGCCCCACAGCCTGATAATGGAGCTCAGGGCCTATTGTGCCCGCAGGGGGCTGAAGCTGCCCGCCTACTACAGGCAGGTGGTGAGCAACATCACCAAGACGGGGTTCGTCCAGGAGCCCGTGAGCATAAGGACCAGGGCCCGCAGGCGTGTGGACAGGAGCTCCCTAGGGCTGCCGGAGCCCAAGGGCCCCTCCCGCCTGGAGGATTTCGCCGAGAAGGTCAGGAAGCTCTTGGAGGTGAGCGTGTCATGAAGGTGCTCTTGTTCCTCGGCTGCACCGTCCAGACGGAACAATACGCTTACGAGCTCTCCGTGAGGAGCGTCTTGCCCAAGCTGGGCGTGGAGCTCATCGACATGCCCGAGTCGAACTGCTGTGGTTACCCGGTGAAGAGCATCAGCCCTATGGCCTGGGCCTACATGGCTGGCAGGCTGATGGCCATAGCCGAGCGTGAGGGCCTCCCGCTGTTGACCCTCTGCAACGGCTG
>CAZVRS010000115.1:0-3503 GCA_964630115.1 uncultured Candidatus Bathyarchaeia archaeon
CACTCATTGCCCTTCTTGACGCTTGTGCGCCGGCAATCGCAGGCGATGACTTGGATGCTGTGGTATTTAGGTTAAGCGAGGAGTCCGCTGTGAAAGCGAAAATCATATACTTCCGCTCAGCTGGCTTCCACAGGAATATGTGGCTCGGATACGAAAACGCCCTCACATCTCTTATTGAATGCATGAAAGAGGCGAAAGATAAGCGGGAAAAAAGTGTGGAAGGAAAAAACACTGTGAATATTATAGGATTTAAGGATGATGAATACAGGAGTGAGGCGGATATTTCGGAGATTGAAAGGATGTTAAAGGGAATAGGTGTGAGGAGGGGCGCAGTTTTCACATCCGCATACTTCAAAGATATTTTATTGTCTTCTGAGGCATCGCTGAATGTCGTTTTAGGAGGAGACGGGATAAAACTTGCGAGAGCGATGGAGAAGGAATTCGGCATACCGTATGTCGTTGTGGATTATCCCTACGGTGTTTCAGCAACGGAGGAATTCCTCTACAATATATGCGAACACATACATTGTGAGAGAGGAGTTGAAAAATTCATAAACAAAGAGCGAGCGCATGTGAGAAAGGCGGTAGAGAAGGCGCAATTTTACCTGCAGGGCTTGCATGGGATTTCCTGTGCTGTCGTCGGGGATGCTGCGAGAGCCACCGCACTTGCGAAATTTCTCAGCACGGAACTCGGATTCAATGTGAGTGTGCTTGCTTTCACGAGTGCGAACTTCATGCTGAACGAGTGCGAGTTACAACAGGAAGGCGTGGCGGAGTGCGTTCTGATAGAGCCAGATAGGTTTGAGATGAGCGAGCGGATAGAAAATGCAGGAGTGCAAATGATTTTCGGCTCAACTTTCGAGAAAAAACTTGCTAATGTCCTGAATGTCCCGCTTATAAGGTTCTCATATCCCGTAATTGACAACATTTCGCTCACAAACACGCCTCTTTGCGGATTCAGAGGTGTGAACACTTGGATTGAAAATATTGTAAATGCAGTAGTATCAAGATATTATGAGGTGTGAGATGTTCTATGTTCTTATTTGTTGCTGATATGATGAGATATTTCTTATTTTTGAAAGACGATGCTTAAAAGTTTTTGAAGAATGAGGAAGGGGAGGAGAAAGAGATATGAGGCAGATAGCGTTTTATGGAAAAGGAGGCATAGGAAAATCGACGATAGCGACGAATGTAGCAGCTGCGCTTGCTGAGCGGGGATTTTCGGTGATGATGATTGGATGCGACCCGAAATCAGACTGCACACGAAACTTGAGAGGTGGCGTGGAAATACCGACAATTCTTGATGTCTCTCGTGACAAAGGGCTTGAGCGTTTGGGTCTTGAAGAGCTTGTAGAAGGGAAGCGGATAGAGATTGAGGAGGTCATATACAAGGGATACAGAGGCGTTTACTGCGGAGAGTGCGGAGGACCTCGCCCTGGCTTCGGCTGTGCGGGTCGTGGCGTGATAGTTGCGATTGACCTGCTGAAACGGCTGGAAGTATTTGAGAAGTTGAAGCCGGATGTAGTGATATATGATGTGCTTGGAGATGTTGTGTGTGGGGGATTTGCGATGCCATTGCGAAGAGGGCTTGCTGATGATGTTTATATTGTGACTTCCGCTGACTATTTAGCGTTATATGCAGCGAATAATATATGCAGAGGGATAAATGCGTTCGCAAATAAAGGGGGTTCTCCGCTCGGAGGCATCATATACAATGTTCGTGGTCTGCTTGACGAGAAAGACATTGTAGAGGAGTTTGCTGAGCGTGTCGGCACACAAGTCATCGGACACATCCCTTACGCACATGAGATTGCGGAAGCGGAAATTGAGGGCAAGACCGTAATAGAATATGCGCCTGATAGTGAAATTTCCGAAATATTCAGAAATTTGGCGTCAAAAATATATGAGAATGATGTGCGAGTGGCTCCGAATCCTTTGACGAACGATGAAATGATGCGAATAGGTCAAGAGATAAGGAGAAGGATAAAGGAAAAGTATCGGAAAGGAGGTGCGAGCATGTGAGTTTTCACTACGAACTTGTGCCTGAGGATTTCATCGTGAGTTGTGTGTGGAGTTTGCCCATTCACGGTAGAGCATGCCTCGGCGGAAAACTCGCATGCGCAACGACAATCGCAACCTCGTTGAAGAACGCGATTGTGCTTATTCATGGACCGATAGGATGCGCATTTCAGCGTAGAATGAATCCATGCAGGGGTTGGAATCCGATATACGAGATGCCTTGCACATCTCTGACAGAAACAGAGACGGTTTACGGCGGGTATGATAAACTCCTGTGTGCTGTTCGTGAAACTTATGAGCGATATAAGCCAGAGTTGATACTTGTAATCACAGCAGATGTGTCAGACCAAACGGGAGAATACATTGATGCTGTGCGTTCAGAGGCGAATATACCTTGTGAAGTCGTCGTTTGCCCGATGGTTTCATGCGAGCAGGACAGTGTAATGACAAGAAGAGGTTTCAGCATCATTCGTAATGCGTTAATCATGCAACTACTTGAGAATGTTGATGATATTGAGATAGATGAACGCTCAGTAAACATCACAACGCTTGTGCAGTTCCCGTATGAAGAGCGGAGAAGCCGTGAATTTGTTTCCATAATCAGCGATTTAGGTTTGAAAGTAAACGGTCTATACTTCTATAAGAACACTGTTTCCGATATAAAGAGAATGCCGAGAGCATTTGCATCTGTTGTTTACTATGCAATAGAGCCATGGACGAAATTTCTTGAGCGAAAATATGGCATGAAATATGTTGAATTATACCCAGAACCGAGATACACATCAATTGAATACGGTCCTTACGGTTTTGATGGTGTTGATAATCTGATAATGAGCATAGGAAGAATATATGGCATAGAAGGAAAGGCGGAAGAAGTGGCAAGAAAGCGGAGAGCAGAGGCGGAATCAGACCTGTCAAAGCATGTTCAGGCATTGAAAGGAAAAACACTTGCAATAGTTGCGTCATATCACGGCGGATACGCTGCCGACTTGGTTCGGTATTGCGGAATGAAATGCAAACTGCTCATTTTGCGTTTCAGAACAGGCACGAACTTTGACATGCTGCTGAGCGAATCAGCGAAGGAGCGGATTGTGGAAATGTGGCGGGACTTCTGCCTCAAATATGGCTCTGACCCTGAGATTTTAGTTGAGCCGACTGTGGATGAGGAGATTAATGCGTTGAAACGAGTGAAGCCCGACCTTGTTGTTCCGCACACACTCGGGACAGGGGCATGGTGGTATGAATCGCATGGCTTCCCCGCACTCTCCCCAAACAGGCTCATCGGATACTTCTTCCGCATCGGATATTGGACTGTTGTGGATGCTGCAATTGAAACAAGAAGAGCAATTGAGCGGAAAATCAGCGGAAAGGCAAAACACCTACTCACAATGCTTGAACAAGACACTGAATATCTCGGCCTCTCAAAATATTGGGGCGAAAATGCGAGAGTGTTCCGGGATATGTGGTATGCATAGTCACGAAAC
>CAZVRS010000116.1:0-3479 GCA_964630115.1 uncultured Candidatus Bathyarchaeia archaeon
GTCCGCAAGTATAAGCACGCCAAGAGCCTCAGGCTCATAGCCGAGGAGAGGGCAGCCCGCAAGTTCCCGAACCTGGAGGTCCTGAACTCATACTGGGTCTGGGAGGACGGTCAGTATAAGTGGTTTGAGGTCATCTTGGTTGACCCACATCACCCGGCCATAAAGAACGATCCCGAGATAAACTGGATATGCCACCCGAGCCAGAGGGGGCGTGTCTTCAGGGGCAAGACGGGCGCTGGACGCAGGATGAGGGGCCTGCTCCACAAGGGCAAGAAGGCCGAGAAGCTCAGGCCGAGCAAGAGGGCTGCCTGGCTCAGGAAGCTGAGGAAGAAGGCGAAGAAGAAGGGCATAACGAGGGTCCTTAAGCACCTGTTATAGGTCCGTGGGGCCCGGGCTAGAGCACGAACACCAAAGCGACTACAACACAGCCGAAAACGCCTTGCGGGACCTTCATGACCTCAAAACGCCTCTTCACGTCCTTTATCTTGAAGTTGCGGGCTTCTGCCATCTCCTTTATGCGGGCGTCCAGGGCCGTTATGAGGGCCCTCCTATCGTAATGGCCTTCTACCTCGGCCACCAAGCCCATGCGCCCTTCTTCTTCCCAAGCCCAGGCCAAACCAGCCCCTATGGTCTCCCCGGGCCCCCCTATGGCCTTGGCCATGACCACGGGCGTTATGGCCCCTGCGTCCAGCTTCTTCCAGCGCCTCTCCCTGCACTTCGGGGGTATTATGGACGAAACGAGCAGGAGGTTGCAGTTCGCTATGCCAGCCTCCATGAGGGCCTTGTCGAAGGCGTTCATGGGCGAGGTGGGGCTGATCCCCCTGCCGCTTGTGAGGAAGAACTCCCTGGGCACCAGGGCGGTAGCTCTGGCCCTCCTCACATCCCCACCCGATTGCTGAATGTCCAAAACTGTAAATAACTTTAACCCCGACTGGGCCATTCGGCACGAGCGGAAAACGCTTTTTCAGGGCCGGATCTCCCTGAACGCCTCTGATAAGGGGTGCCCCTTACAGTGGAGCAGGAACTCCTTATAGTAGCCAAATGGGGACCTGATGACCTCGAGCCCCTCTGCCCTTAGAGCTTCTTCAAAAGCCCTCAGGACCACGAGGGCCACTTCCGGCTTGGCCAACTCCGTGGAGAGGTGTGCGTAAGGGTAGATGACCACACGCCTGCAGCCTATGCGTTCCGTGAACTTCAGCACCTCCCCCTTGGCCTTGCCCACGAGCTCGGTGCGGGAGGCCCCGTCGCCCTCCTCCACGGCCGTGAAGCACACTACAACGTCCTCGAGCTCGGCTTCCTCTGGCTCGGGCTCGTCCTTGACGGCCAGCCCTCTTGCGGGCTCCCTTATCCTCCACCAGAACCTCGATGCATGGATGAGCAGCAGCCTCAAGGCCCACCGCCTTAGATGGCTTGTGCCAAGCCTCTTAACCCTGACGCCCCAGGGAGGCCGGGTTGGCCTTGCCGGGAGGAGCTGCCAGGACGGCCATAGCATACCACGAGAAATACGCCCAGTATGACCTCGGGCCCGGGCACCCGTATAGGGGCGATAGGTTCCCGAGGGCCTGGGAGTTCTTCAAGAAGATGGGCCTCTTGGAGAGGCCCGAGGTCGTGGTCGTAAGGCCCGAGCCAGCGAGCAGGGAGGACCTGCTGAGGGTCCACGACGAGAAATACGTGGACCTCATATTCAGGCTTTCGGAGCACTCCAGGCCCTACGATTGGGAAACCCCCTGCTCGCCCGAGATACTCGAGGCAGCCCTGCTCATAACGGGCGGTGCCCTGGCCGTCGGCTCCAAGGTCATGGAAGGCGAGGTCGAGAAGGGCGTGGCCATGGGCGGTGGCTTCCACCACGCTGGCCGTGATTACGGAGGCGGCTTCTGCCTCTTCAACGACGTGGCCATCTTGGCCGCCTACCTCAAGGAACGCTACGGCCTTGAAAGGATCATGATAGTTGACCACGACGTTCACGCAGGCAACGGGACGAGCGACATATTCTACTCAGACCCGTCCGTCCTCTTCATATCGATACATCAGGACCCGAGGACCATCTACCCCGGGACGGGCTTCGTGCACCAGGTCGGCTCGGGGCCGGGGGAGGGCTACAACGTGAACATACCCCTACCGCCCGGGGCGGGCGACGAGAGCTACATGAGGGTCCTGGAGGAGCTCGTAAGGCCCCTGGCGGAGGAGTTCGGCCCCCAGTTCATAATATCGAACGGGGGCTCAGACCCGCACTTCATGGACATGTTGGGCAGCCTGTGCATAACGGCCCGGGGCTTCTACTCCATAACGAGGTTCATCACGAGTCTTGCGGACGAGCTCTGCGACGGCAAATACGTGCTGATGCCGGGGAGCGGCTACAACCCATCCGTGCTGCCCATGTCCTGGTATGCCTTAGTGGCGGGCGCCATGAGACTGGGGCCAGAGGGCATAGAAGAGCCGAGGTCTCCCCCGCCTGAGCCAGATCACGTCAAGGAGGAGGTCGAGAAGGTCATATCTGAGGTCAAGGAAGCCCTGAAGCCCTACTGGCGCTGCTTCAGGGCTTGACCTTTTGCTCCCTGAACTCCCTCAGGCCCCAGGCCACCAAGATGGGCCCGATCACCGAGCAGGCCCCCGCTGGGGCGAGCATGATGCTCGACGCCAAGAGGGAGCACCCGATCGTTATGGCCAGAAGGGCGGAGGCGATGACGTAGAAATGCGGTTTGTCAGCGAAGGTGGCTTCCGAGAGGAGGACGCCGGACGCCAGGTATAAGACCACTAGGACCGATATGATGGGCTCGGATAAGGAAGCGTAAGCACCCAGGAACAGGCCGGTTCCTATCAAGAGGCCCCCGGCCGTCAGGGAAACCCTGGCCCTGGTCTCCCTGCACGTCTTGAGGAACCGCATCCCCGGCACCGGCCCTAGTTTCCCGCATGCCTTTTATACTTGAACGGCCCACCTCCGTCCGTGAAGGCCCAGGTATTCTTCACGGATATGAGGGCCAGGAAGGCCGAGGAAGCATCCGTAAAGAAGCTGAGGAAGCTGCTGGATGCCTCAGGGGTGCTCGACGTTGTAGAGCAAGGCGATCTAGTGGCCATAAAGGTCCACCTTGGAACGCCCGGGAACCAACGCCACATAAGGCCCCACCACGTCAGGGTGATCGTCGAGGCCGTGAGGGAACGTGGTGGGCACCCGTTCGTGACGGACACCACGGGCATAAGCCTCCTGAGCCCGAGGGGCGATGCGGTAAAGGTCCTCAGGGCAGCCGCCCTGAACGGCTTCACGCCCGAGACGGTAGGTGCCCCGATAATAGTGGCGGATGGGCTGAAGGGCTTCTCGGGCGTTAAGGTCCGGGTGGACGGGTTCAGGCTGAGGGAAGTCGAGGTGGCCCAGGCCATAGCAGAGGCGGACGCCATGATATCCCTGGCCCACGCCAAGGGGCACCCCAGGACGGGCTTCGGAGGGGCCCTTAAGAACATAGGGGTCGGCTGCCTCACCAAGA
>CAZVRS010000117.1:0-3398 GCA_964630115.1 uncultured Candidatus Bathyarchaeia archaeon
GAACCTGACGGTCGTGAAGGAGAAATCAAAGAAGGAGGAAATCCTCGAGAGCGTTAGGAAGCGCAAGGTCAAGTGCATAACGGGCCCCGAGCTTCACTGCAAGAACTGGCAGATAGAAGGGGCCCTCCGCATGCTCTTCAACGTGGTCGACCCGGAGGTGGCCAAGGACCCTGAGAACCTCATAGTCTATGGCGGCACGGGCAAGGCAGCCCGCAACTGGGAGTGCTTCGAGGCCATAGTAGAGGCCCTCTTGGAGCTCGAGCCAGATGAGACGCTCCTCATACAGAGCGGGAAGCCCGTGGCCATCTTCAGGACGCACGAGTGGGCACCCAGGGTCCTCATAGCGAACAGCCTCCTGGTGCCGGCCTGGGCCACCTGGGATTACTTCCTCGAGCTAGAGCAGAAGGGGCTGATAATGTTCGGCCAGATGACGGCTGGCTCCTGGGCCTACATAGGCACGCAGGGCATCCTCCAGGGCACCTACGAGACGCTGGCTGCCGTGGCGAAGAAGCACTTCGGAGGGACGCTTAAGGGCCGCTTCGTCCTCACGGCCGGCCTCGGCGAGATGGGAGGAGCTCAGCCCCTTGCCGTGACCATGAACGAGGGCGTGGCCCTGGTGGTCGAGGTCCGTGAGGAAGCCATAAGGAGGCGCATAAAGCACAAATACCTTCAGGAGTGGACGGATGACCTCGACGACGCCGTAGGGGCCGTCCAGTGTGCCCTCGACGAGAAAGAGCCTTTCAGCATAGGCCTGCTCGGCAACGCAGCCGAGGTCCTGCCCGAGCTCTACAAGAGGGGCATAATACCGGACGTCCTGACCGACCAGACGGCAGCACACGACCCGCTCAGGGGCTACTACCCGGCTGGCCTATCACGTGAGGAAGCAGACGAGCTCCGTGAGGATGACCCAAAGAAATATCTCGACCTGGCCTACAAGAGCATAAAGGAGCACGTGAAGACCATGGTCCTCATGAAGCGCAAGGGCGCCGTGACGTTCGAGTATGGGAACAACATAAGGCAGAGGGCCTACGAGGCTGGCCTGGAGAGCGCCTTCGAGTTCCCGGGCTTCGTCCAAGCTTACATAAGGCCGTTGTTCTGCGAGGGCCGTGGCCCCTTCAGGTGGACCAGCCTCGTCGGGGACCCAGAGGACATATACAAGCTGGACGAGGTCATACTGGACGTCTTCTCCTACAACACCGAGCTCTGCCGTTGGATAAGGAAGGCCCGTGAGTTCGTGAAGTTCCAGGGCCTCCCGGCCCGTGTGTGCTGGCTGGGCTACGGCGAGAGGGCCAAGTTCGGCAAGATAATAAACGAGATGGTCAGGAAGGGCGAGCTAAGCGGGCCCATCTGGATAGGAAGGGACCACCTCGATGGCGGCTCGGTGGCCTCGCCCAGGCGTGAGACGGAGGGCATGCGTGATGGCTCAGATGCCATAGCCGACTGGCCCATACTGAACGCCCTCTTGAACGCAGTGGCAGGTGCCACGTGGGTGGCCGTCCACCACGGCGGGGGAGTGGGCATAGGCTACAGCATACACGCCGGCATGTGTCTCGTGGCCGATGGGACGAAGGAGGCCGAGAAGAGGCTCGAGAGGGTCCTCACGACCGACCCCGGCTTAGCCATAGTGAGGCACGCCGATGCTGGCTACCCGAAGGCCATAGAGATGGCGAAGAAGCACGGGATAAAGATGCCCATGCTGAAGTAGGGGCAGCACAGGCTCCTGAGAGGTGGCTTCAACTTGGAGGTCGTGGTGGACGAGGAAGGCAGGGTTAGGCTCCCAAAGGAGCTGATGGAGAAACTCGGCTTGACGAGCGGCTCAAGGCTCAGGGCGAGCGTAGAAGGAAGACGCATCATACTGACCAAGCTGCTCGAGCCAGAAGAATACGTGAGGTATGTGCGTGAGGTAGCCGAGCAGGTGAGGCGTTCTAAATCGGGCCAGCTCAACCCCCTTAAGCTGAAGGAGATGTGGGGAAGAAGTGCTTGATGGCCGTTGATTCCAACATCTGGTGCTACTACGTAGACCCTACGTTGCCTGAGCACGAGCCCGTGTCTAAATTCATGGACGACCTAATACTCTCAGGTGAGGGCATCCTGACGAACACCGTCATATGGATGGAGGTGGGCCACTACCTCTATAAGGTGTCAAGGCTCCCAAGAAACGCCATAGCTGAGATACTTAATGGCCTCATGGGCTTATCCACCATGGTGATAGTCGAACTTGACCTAGAGTTGCTCCACGAGTCCTTAGCGGTGCTCTCACGTCTCTGGACATACCCGATAGGCGGGAGGGATGCTACTATAATAGCAAGCATGAACCGGCTTGGCGTTAAGGAGCTCGTTACTCACGACGAAGGATTCAAGGCGCTGGCTAAGGCTGGAATTATAGAGGTCATAGATCCCGTGGAGGGTGCATTTCGGCCGTGAGGGACATGCGCAAGCCTAAAAATCCTGTGGTGCCCTATTAGCCCGGCCTATGAGGAATACCTGATGGGCTGAAGCGTGATGAGGGGATTAGCCTCCTGAGGCCCCTAAGGCGCCTCTTGACCCTGCCCCGTGGCCGTCAGGGCGAGGGCGTAAACGCTTGTTATTAGGAGCGGCAGGTGCAGTATGGTGCCCTCCCAGATGGCCTGGGCCGTAGGGCCTTGCCAGAGGGAACTCGGGAAGGCCGTTAGCCTCATGGTGGTCTTGTTTACGCCTGGGTAGTAGAAGAGAAGAATTCATCCCCCTACGCCCTCCTCGCCGACTATAGCTCTCGCAGCCCTCCACGAGACGATGGCTGCAGGCAGGGCGAAGACGAAAAGCCATATTTCAGGCCTCAGGACATCGTTCAGCCAACCGCTAGCAAGCCAGTCGGCCAGTTCTTCGCCGCCCGCCAGCAGGGCGGATACACCATTAGCCACGAATACCAATATGTAGAGCACCCCGAAGACGATCGCCAGCAGGGAGCCCACTAACACGAAGGCTACATCCTCATCTCGCCCTGGCTTCCGCAGACGCACGGCCTGCAGGAACACCAGGCCTATCACGAGGGATGAGAAGCCCCCGAACAGGTCTTCTGCCGGTAGGCCCGGCAGGATTATGAGCGCTTCCTCGGCGCCAGGCCTCAGGAACCAGATGTAAAAGGCGTTTGCCATTTCTAACAGGCCTACCATGACGTAGGCAAGCCCTATCACCGAGGCGTAGATTGCAAGCGCCCTCTTGGTTCTCAGGCCTAGTGCGGGCCTCATGCGCATCACCTCACGGATATCCTAGTGCGTGGCCTATGCCTACTATGGCAAGAGCTACCACGTAGGCTAGTAGAAGGCTGTAAGCTACTGCGAACACCGTCCATTTCACCGAGTTAGTCTCACGGTAGATGACCCCTATCGTGGCCACGCACGGAATGTATATGAGCGTGA
>CAZVRS010000118.1:0-3382 GCA_964630115.1 uncultured Candidatus Bathyarchaeia archaeon
TGGACAGCCAGCTCGTGAAGGGCGTCATAATAGACAAGGAGGTCGTCCACCCCGGAATGCCAAAGCGTGTCGAGAACGCCAAGATAGCCCTCCTCAACTGCCCGCTCGAGATAGAGAAGACGGAGTTCGATGCTGAGATACGCATAAGGGCCCCCGAGCAGATGAAGGCCTTCCTCGACCAGGAGATGAAGATACTGAAGAGCATGGTGGAGAAGATAAAGAAGGCGGGCGCCAACGTGGTGTTCTGCCAGAAGGGCATAGATGACGTAGCCCAGCACTTCCTGGCCAAGGAAGGCATCCTGGCCGTGAGGCGTGTGAAGAAGTCCGATATGGAGAAGCTGGCCAGGGCCACCGGCGCCAGGATCGTGACGAACCTTGATGACCTTAAGCCCGAGGACCTGGGCGAGGCCGAGCTCGTGGAAGAACGCAAGATAGGCGAGGACAAGATGGTGTTCGTGGAAGGGTGCAAGGACCCGAAGAGCGTGGCCATACTCATAAGGGGCGGTCTCGAGCGCATGGTCGATGAAGCCGAGAGGGCCGTCCACGATGCCCTCTGCGTCCTGTCGGACATAGTTGAGTGCCCGAAGGTGGTCGGGGGAGGCGGTGCTGCCGAGGCTGAGCTGGCCAAGAGGCTGAGGCAGTATGCCACCGAGCTCGGCGGCCGTGCCCAGATGGCCGTTGAGGCCTTCGCCAACGCCCTGGAGATAATACCGAAGGCCTTGGCCGAGAACGCAGGCCTGGACCCGGTGGATGTCATGGTCGCCCTCAGGCACGCCCACGCCGAGCCAGGCAAGGAGGGCTGGGGCGTTGACGTGTTCGAGACGGACCCGAAGAAGGCCGTCAAGGACATGTTCGAGCTAGGCGTGTTGGACCCGGTCAGGGTGAAGGAGCAGGCCATAAAGGCTGCCACCGAGGTCGCCTGCATGATACTGCGCATAGACGACGTCATAGCGGCCGGCAAGATGAAGGAGGAAGAGGAGGAGAAGGAAGGCGGCGGGGAGGAGGCCGGAGGGACCTCAGAGTTCTGAGCACCTTAAGGCCCAGGGCCTTTTATCTTGCCAGACGGAGCCAGGCTCGTTTATGCACGTGCCGGGCAAAACGCAAGAGTTATATGCCCCCCTCCCAGGCCCTATCCACGGGACCAGAGGTCCGGTGGTGTAGCCCGGAAGCATGGCGGCCTCTCGAGCCGCAGGTCCCGGGTTCAAATCCCGGCCGGACCACCAATCTCCCACCTGCCCTCCATGACCTCCAGAGCACAGTTTAGCAATCGTTTATGAGCCCTGCGGCCTTATGGCCTTCGATGGAGGAGTTGGACGAGAGGGAATCGGAGATCCTGGGCATAATGTTCGGCGACGGGTCAATTCGCCCGACCTTGAGGTCCCTCAAGATCGAGGTATCGGGCCACAAGGTAGACGATAGGGATTACCTACTGGGTCACGTTAGCGTTCTCTTCAGGGAGGTCTTCGGCCTTGAAATGCGGCCTTATTACAGGAAAAAGGAGAACTCCATGGTCATATATGCTTATTCTCGGCAGGTTGGGCTGGAGATCCACGAGTGGGGAATGCCCATAGGCTCCAAGGTGCGGGCTATCCTAGTCCCGAGGGTCCCCGTCGAGGCCGTGCCGTTCATAAGGGGCCTTTTCGACACGGATGGTTGTATCTACAGGAAGTATGGCCCCTACGCACAGGTCCAGTTCAAGAGCGCCTCAAAGGAGCTAATGGACTATACCAGGGGGCTGTTGATTTCCCTGGGCTTTAGGCCAACTGCCGTGATTAAGGACGAGACCCGTTTCAAGTTCTACATATGCCGTCAGGCAGAGGTCGTGAAGTTCATGGAACTCATCAGGCCGGCCAACAAGAAGCACGTGGAGCGCTTTAGGGCCATACTTAAAGGGGCCTGAGGAAGCCGAAATCTTAAAATACCCTCTCCCAGCTTCTAAGCTACGGAGGACGACCTGGGAAAAAGGGGCCGTGGCCCAGCCAGGGAGGGCGGCGGGCTCCAGAGCGCTACGGGTTCGCTAGACCCGCTCCTGCGGGGATGAAGAAGCTCTGGAGCGGAGGAACCCGTAGGTCCGGGGTTCAAATCCCCGCGGCCCCACCATCTGCAGCTAGTTTTACTCAGGTTAGAGCCCGAGTTTCCTGAGCAACTGCCCGTGGTCCATGAGGTTCTCCACGCTGAACCCATGTCCGGCCAAGAAGGCCTTTAGGGCCCCGTCCATGGTCAGGAAGGCCATGCCCTCCGTGATGGACGTGGCGTAAAGCAGGTTGTCTATTATGTCCTTGTGCCCGGCCAGGCGGAGCCTGAAGGCCTGCTTTATGGCGTCCGGCGTGGGGCTTATCCACTCGTAAACGCCCGACTCGAGCAGGGACCTCACGGCCCCATCTACCACGTCGCCCACCTCCACGCCCGACCTTAAGGCCTCCCTGCATACCTTGCCTATCACCTCGACCCACACGACGGATAGGCAGTAGAACCGGACCAGCCCTCTTGACCAGGCTTCTCTGAGGGCCCTCATGTGCCCATCGGATAGCCCTTCGACTTCTATCCCGAAGCTCGGCAGTAAGTAGGTCGAGTCAAGGAGGACCTTAAGGGCCATATAGCTCACCTTGTTCTGCTTCAGATTCGGCCTCGAATTCCTCCACGGTGGTCTTGGCCCACTTCTTCACCCTCAGGGCGAGCGAGAGAGGGTCCGGCACGAATTCCAATACCAGCTTGCCGTTTTCCACCTTCATCAGGACCTTATCGCCTTCCCTCACGCCGAGGGACCTCATGATGTGCTTGGGCAGGTAGATAGCGCCCTTCTTGCCCACCCGTCCTACTACGACCTGACCCAGCCTTGATCACCTGGCGATCACGCAGTAGTCAGGTATTTAAGTGCTCGCCTGGCGTTGGGTGACTTGGCAGTCCCTCGCAGGCTTTTAATTCGACAGGGCCATCTAGCCCGGGCTGCCGAGATGGCGTGGGTCGGGCTGGTCCTGCTGTTCCTGCTGGGCCTTTCGGTCACTACGCTGGCCTCCATGGTGGGCCTGGCTGGCGGGACGGTGATCTCGCCCGTGCTAATAGTGGGCTTTGGCCTAGAGCCCAGGTTCGCCATAGGGGCCACGGTCCTGTCCGTCTTCCTGGCCATAATTTCGGCTTCCCTGGCCTACATGAGGGAGGGCAGGGTCGATTACAAGCTGGCCTTGCTCTTCGATGCCTTGGACGTGGCCGGCGTGGCCGTGGGTGCCTACGCCACGGTGGTCCTTAGGCCTGAGCTCTTGGCCTTGGCCCTCGGGGCCTTCTTGCTCTACTCCGGCCTGAGGAACATCAGGAGGGCGGTCCAGGGGCCGGGCCAGGGGGATCCTGCCGTGGGGCCGGGGCGGGCTAGGGCCCTCTGGACGGG
>CAZVRS010000119.1:0-1513 GCA_964630115.1 uncultured Candidatus Bathyarchaeia archaeon
TACTTCACGATGTCCGTGGCCCAGACGCCTATCCACTTCGCATCGGGCGTCGTCAGGCCCCTGAGGTGGGCTGCCTCAGCAGAGCCAGATATTATGACCATGGCTATGTGCATGCCCCAGGGGTCCCCGTCCGTCAGGATATACACGTCTAGGCCCAGTTCCTCGTGGAGGCGCCTTATGAAGTAGCGGGTCGCCCTAGGAGCCTGGCCAGCCGTGTGTATCAGTATGGCGTTGAACCGCTCGTGGACACGCTCCTCTATGAAGCGTGTGAAGAGGCCGCCCTTCTCTATGGCTATGACCTTGTCGGCGTTCACGTCCACGAACTTTGCGTTCGCCAGGGCTGGCCCAATCATCATGCCGTCCGGGTGCGAGGTCAAGTTCAGCCTCTTGCCCTCGTATCCGGGCACGGTGTATTCGACTGTTAGGTCGCCGAAGACGGACGAGCGTTCCTCGGGGAATATGTTGAAGTCCTCCCTCGGGAAGCCTATGACGCTCTCGAGGTCCACTATTATGTTGTTCGATTCCTGTTGGTCCTTGAAGGAGAAGCCGTAGGCCTGGGCGGAGTAATACACGTCCCTTAAGGTCGTGGTCTTCCAGGATCGGACGAGCTCGTGGGAGAAGTAGGCTGCCCAGAGGAGGTGCATGAGGGGCCTGAGGTGCCTTATGTTGGAGGCCGTCCGCTTGACCTTCTTATCGCCCAGCACGTATTGGCGCAGCTCCGGGTCATATCGTATGTTGCTCGTGGAACGGCTCGGCAGCTCCACCCAGGGGAACTCGCCCCTGTGGATCTGCTCTAGGATGCGCTCGCCCAGGGCCTCGAGGGCCCTTAGGACACGCTCCCGCTTGGTTGGGCCGCTCCCACTCCCACCCGGCAACGCCAGCGCCTCTCAGCCTGAGCGTGCCTCGTGCTTTAAGCGGACCTCATCATGGCAAATCGTGTTTATAGGCGGCTGGCCCTCCTACCGTGGCGTGCCTTGAGGAGGCTGGGGCGGCTGGTGAGGATTAAGCGCAGGCTGGGGCGATTGGTGAGGCTTGAGAAGCTCTACGAGGAGATGAGGAAGCATGCCCGTGAGGGTAAGGCTGAGGCTTAAGCCCCTCTCGGGGCCGATGGCCGACCGAGCCTTTGAGACGCCCGCTCTGGTCAATAGCGGTTATGAAGCCGAAAGCCCTGAGCTGCTCCTGCCGTTGAGGCTGGCTGAGGAGCTGGGCCTCTGGCCCCCCGGGAGGATCGAGATAGCTTACTTCTCCACGCCCACGGGCCTCGGGGGCCTCTACCTGCTGGGCGAGGTCTTAGAGGTCTGGGCTGTGGCAGCCGATCGTGAGGTAGGCCCCGTCAGGGCCCATGCGGTGGTCTCGGAACACGAGAGGGAGGTCTTGTTGAGCGATTACCTCACGAGCTCCTTGGGCATCGCCATAGAGGACCCCAGGACCGGCCTGTGGCGCTTCAGGGACGAGCCACCGGAGAGGGCGAGGGAAAGCGAGCCCCCACGTTATTACTGAGCTCCCTGCTCCC
>CAZVRS010000119.1:1613-3377 GCA_964630115.1 uncultured Candidatus Bathyarchaeia archaeon
CCGGAGAGGGCGAGGGAAAGCGAGCCCCCACGTTATTACTGAGCTCCCTGCTCCCCCCGGTCGGCTGCCTCGGGGATCTGCGCCCTGACCTTCTCCAACAGGTGCTTGACGCTCGGGACGGGCTTCCCGGCCAGCTTGGCGGAGAACTCAGCTATCATGGGCAGGTAGCGGGCAAATATCCCATAGCGCTTCTCAGCCGCCCTCCTGCGCTCCTTCCTGGCCAAGTAGGCCTGCAGCTTGCGGGCCACCTCCCTTATGGCCTGGGTTATCTCGTGCCTGACCTCCGGCCTGTCGGCTATGAATTCCTTCCCGACCGTCTTGTAGGGCACCCGTGTCGAGCATATGTGGACCACCACGGCCACCGGCATGTCGGGCGTCACACGGTAGTGGCGCCAGTTTATCTCGTCTACGACCTTCCTCGACACGTCGCTGGCCTCGTCGTAGAGGAGCGGTATGCGGTTTGCGAACCTGTAGAGCGTTATCTTGCCTCCCTTCGGGGGCGGGACCTGCCCTCCGTAGGCTATGGCGGCCTCAACTATGAACGGGTGCCCTCCATAGGCCGAAGGCTTCCTCTGGCAGACGGCCACGAACTCGGGCTTGAGCTCCTTCCTTATGCCCGCCTCGAGGAGCTCCGGCCCCAGCGGCGATAGGCAAGAAGCATCGGGGGATATGAAGCCATCGAACTCCCTCATGGCCCTCACCAGCCTGACTATCTCATCGGGCTCCAGGGACTTTGGGTCCCTATCCGGGTCGAAGCCAGCGAACTCCAAGAACTTCTTGGCCGTCTTGGGCCCGACACGCTGGAAGTGCTCGGACAAGAAGCCCAGGAGCGTGTCCTGGTTCGTGTCAGCTATCATCCTCCTTACCATCTCGACGTCGACGCCCCTCGGGTGCGGCTTGGCCTCCCTTGGGGGCGGGGGCACTTCCTCCACGGCCCTCAGGAACCTGTAGAGGCGGCCCCTGGGGTCCACGAAGGTTATGTTTGCGTAAGGCGTCACCATGGCCGTCTGCCTCAGGTATTCTATGACCTTCGGGCAGGCCTTCGAGTAATCGCCCTCGAGGCAGAACTCCACGACAGTTCCGTGCCAGCCCCCGTTGTTCTCCAGGACCTCGTGCTCCAACACTATGGGCTTGTTGGCCTTTATGTCTATCATGAGCTTATACCTGTGGACCTCACGGCCGCCCGTGCTCGATATGACCGTGAAGGGTCTGTGCGTCGTTATCTGGCCGTATAATATGGCCATGGCGCCTCCGAGGCCGAACATGCCACGTGATTGCATGAGCCTGTATTTGGAGCCGTATAGGACCTGGCCAAAGGCCCTCGGTATGTGCTCGCCAGGGACTCCGGAGCCGTTGTCCTCTATGTGTAGCTCGTAAACGGACACGTCGTCGTGCTTCTCCAAGAGCCTGAGGCGCAAGTATATGTCGGGCAGTATGCCGACCGCCTCGCAGGCGTCCAGGGAGTTCTCGACCAACTCCCTAATGGCCGAGAACAGGGCCCTAGCCGGGTTTGAGAAGCCAGCTATGTCCCTGTAGCGGTAGAAGAAGTCAGCCGGGCTTATCTCCTGGAACTCCACGTCGCCAGCAGGCATGCGGCTCCCCCTCCGGAGAGGTCGGGCTGAGGGGGACAGCCGGCCTTTTAGGCTTGATCGAGGCGTCCTACCCAAGGCGAGGAGGGCTAGCTCAAAGTAAGCCAGCCTAGCGCTTTCCCTCTTTGATCAAGCGTTCTAACTTGGCCAACAGCTTCCTCACGTCTTCTAGCGC
>CAZVRS010000120.1:0-3367 GCA_964630115.1 uncultured Candidatus Bathyarchaeia archaeon
GGCGTGTTGAAGTCAAGCTGGCCGGCATAGGTGGCCAGGGCATAGTGCTTGCGGGCCGCATACTGGCCCTAGGGGCCTTCCTAGATGGCAAGTGGGTCACCTGCATCCAGTCCTACAGCGCCAGGGTCCGTGGGGCGCCCGTGGAATCCGACGTCATAATATCGGACCGCAGGATAGCCTTCCCGTTCGTGAGGAAGCCCGATATATTGCTTGCACTTGCCGAGCCAGCCTTCAGGCTCGCAAGCAAGGCAGGCCTCATCATAACGGACGAGGAGCTTGCCGGCCTCGCAAGGGGCTACCAAGCCGAGGTGATAACGGCCCCCATCTTCCGGGAGGCCGAGGAAGCCGGGTCCAGGGGGCTCGGGAACATGGTGGCCCTGGGCTTCCTGACGGGCAAGACCGGCCTTGTATCGGCCAGCTCCATGGAGGAAGCCATATCCAGGACCGTTGGGCCCAGCTACCTGGAGCAGGACCTCAGGGCCTTCAGGGCCGGTCTTGAACTGGCCTCGGAGGGCTGAGGAACCTTTACCTGCCCTTGAACTCGGGCTTACGCTTGGAGAGGAAGGCTTCTATTCCCTCCCTCACGTCCTCCGTCTTGGCGAGTAGCTCGGCCACGCTCATCTCTATGTTCAAGCCTACATCCAGCATGGGCCAGAGGTTGAGCACCTGCTTGGCGTACTTCAGGGCTATCGGTGGTCCCTCGACCAGCCTCTTGGCCAGGGCACGGGCTTCCTCATGCAGCTTCTCATACGGGACCACCTTGCTGACGATGCCTAACTTCAGGGCTTCTTCAGCTGATATGCGGTCCCCGAGCATTATCAGCTCCTTCGCCTTCGTGAGGCCGACGAACCTCAGGAGCCTATGGTTCCCTCCCCAGAGGGGTATCAGGCCTATCTTTATCTCCGGGTAGCCGAACTCTGCGTGTTCAGCAGCTATCCTGAAATCGCACGAGAGGGCCAGCTCGAAGCCTCCTCCCAAGCAGTAGCCGTTTATGGCGGCTATGACGGGCTTGGACATACGCTCAATCTTGGTGAAGACCTCCTGGCCCATGAGGGACCAGGCTCTCGCCTCAGAAGGTGACCTCACGCGTGCCAACATGGTCAGGTCGACGCCAGCACAGAAGGCCCTATCGCCAGCTCCTGTCAGAACCACGCACCTGACCTCCTCGTCCTCCTCGGCCTTGTCCACGGCATCGGACAGCTCCCTGAGCATCACGTCGTTCAGTGCGTTGAGCCTGTGAGGCCTGTTCAACGTTATCCACAATTGCCCTTCTTCCTTCTCCAAGAGCAAGGTCTCATAAGGCCCGGGCTCCATTTCCTCACCTGACGACGGGAGAGGGAAAAACCCGTATAAGGCTTGCCGGAGAACAGGCCTAGAAGTTCCTACTCGAGCTTGAGGTCCTTGTACTCCTCTCTCAGGGCTATCTTGTCTATCTTGCCGGTGGCCGTCTTGGGCAGCTCCTTCACTATGATTATCTTGTCCGGTATCCACCACTTCGGTATCTCGCCCGTATCCACGAACTTCTTCATGAGGTACTCCTTGAGTTCTTCCTCCGTGGCCTTCTGGCTAGGCTTGAGGGTCACTATGGCCACCGGCCTCTCGCCCCACTTGGGGTGCGGGACGCCTATCACGGCCACCTCCGCCACGGCCGGGTGAGTCGATATGTAGCCCTCGACCCTGGTGGAAGGCACCCACTCGCCACCGCTCTTTATGACGTCCTTGGTCCTGTCGACGAAGACTACAGTACCGTACTCATCTATCACGGCCATGTCATCTATGTCGAAGAAGCCGAAACGCCATGCCTTCTTCGTCTTCTCCGGGTCGCCGTAGTACTCCCTGGCTATGGAAGGCGACCAGAGCAAGAGCTTCCCAATCGTCTTGCCGTCCTGAGGTAGCTCCCTGCCCTTTTCGTCCACCAGCTTCACGAAGGAGAGCGGGACGGGGACGCCCAGCGAGTTCTTAAGGACGAAGTAATCCCTCATCTTCTCGTAATCCCAGCCCATCTTCATCCACATCCTCGGTATGAATATCATCCTCGTTATGGCCGTCATGCCCGTCTCCGTCGGGCCGTAACCTGTCACGATCTCTATGCCCATCTTCTTAGCATCCTCGTAAACGGATATCGGGAGCGCTGAACCACCGTAGCCGAAGACAAAGCCACTAACGTCCTCAACTCCCATCTTCTTGAGCTCCTGTAGGACCAAGTAGAGCATGGTTGGGACGCCCATGGCTATGACACGGCCATCCACAGCCTTAGCCTCCGGTAGTAGCTCTAAGATGAGCTTGGCCACGTGGTCCCACTGGTAGCGGCCAGGGAAGACCATCTTGTTGCCGAGGCATATGCAGCAATACGGGAAGCCCCAGCCTACTATGTGGAAGTAGGGCACTAGGATGAGCGCTATATCCCTGTTCGTCATCCTAATCGGGTCCTGGGCCTGTGCCGCTAAGAGCTGGAGCGTGGCAAGCACCACTTGCCTATGTGTGTGATAAACACCCTTTGGGAGGCCCGTTGTGCCCGATGTGAAGAAGAAGGTAGCCACCACGTTCTCGTTCAGCTCGGGCCACTCATACTTGGCCTTGCCGACCTCCTTAAGTAAGGCCTCATACTCGTGGAGGCCGATGCCCGAGGGCACCTTCACCTCGGGCGGCTCCCCTTGGCCCGTGCAGGTGATCCGGTCGTCCATGACCACGACATTCTTTATCGTCTTGACCACGCCTAATATCTTGTCCAAGTAAGGCACGAAGTCCGTGTGTATGAACAGGACCTCGGGCTTGGAGACCGTCAAGGTGTATATCTGCTCCTTGGGCGCCAGCCTTATGTTGACCGTGTTCACGACGGCGCCATACATGGGTATGGCGAAGAGGAGTTCCTGATACCTAGAGGAGTTCCAATCCATGATGGCTACCCTAGTCCCCATCTCCCAAGGCTTCTCAGCCCTCTTCACGCCGAGCTCCTCCAGAACGTAGCCAAGCCTGCTCACCCTGTCTGCATACTCAACGTAGGTGTATTCCTTCTTCGGGAGGCCAGCTGGAGCGTAAATGAGCTTCTGCTCGGGGGCTATGAAGAGGCCGTAATTAAGTATCTTATCTATGGTCAATTGATACTCCTTATAACCGGCGGCCTCGGGCATTTCCCCTCCCTCATGGGTTGCCCCCGCAGACTCATTATAAGCCTTACGCAAACTCAAGCCCTGGGCATGGGAGAGCTCGAAAAAGCCCGTTAAAGCCCGGCTGGCCGGTGCGCCCTCCCGCCACCTGCCAGGGAGTTCTTACTTCTTTTTGCGAGGCCCTATTCCGGCTCCGGCATCCCAGGTCCTTAGCACCGCAGTTTTATTTGGAAGCAGCTAAATGACATGAGGGGCTGGAT
>CAZVRS010000121.1:0-3352 GCA_964630115.1 uncultured Candidatus Bathyarchaeia archaeon
CATAGACGGGCGTCCCGGGGAACTTGAAATCGCCCGTGTAGAGGAGCCTGGTGCCTTCCTCGTCCTCCACGAGGACCTGGGCAGCACCTATTATGTGCTTGGCCTTAAGGAGCCTTATGACCTCGCCTCCGAAGGCGAACTCACGGCCGTATTTGAGGCCGAGGACGTTCGTGAGGTGCGGTAGGTCCTTCCTCTTCAGGACGGCCAATAGGTCCCTCGTGGCCTCCGTCATCAGGACCCAGGAGCACTCCCTTAGGCTCTGGGAGAGGCCAGATATGTGATCCCTGTGGGCATGCGTTATGACCCTCACGGGCCTCGAGGGCTCGTGGGCATCGCATGCCACGTTCTTCCCGAGTAGGACGGCGCCGTTCCCCGTTATCCTGGCCTTCCAGAGGACGTCCTGGCCCTTCTTCCTCAAGGCCGGTTCCTCAGGGGCCAGCTGGCTTGGAGGTTGCCCTGAGCTCCTCCAGGCCGAACACCCTCACCTCGAACGGGTTGTGTATGACGTAGTCCACCTTCCCACGGACTATTATGACACGGCCTTTTACCTCTGGCCCGAGCCACCTGACTATGCCTTCCTCGAATTCCACGAAGCCCAGGGCCTTCAGGACCGATATGGCTGCATCGAGCTCTGGCCCGCTTAGGCCCGTGAGGTTCGTTATGTCCTCGGGAGTCAGCTCCTCACGCTCCGACAGGACCGTTATGAGCTTCTCGAACTTCCCGACCTCCTCGCCCGACATCACCCGACCCCCTCCCAGAGGGCCTTTACCTCTTCCTCGGTGAAGAATATACGCATTTCCTCCAAGGCCCTCTCGGGGCTGTCGGCAGCATGAATTATGTTCTGCGTTATGTCCAAGCCGTAATCGCCCCTTATGGTGCCAGGCTGGGCCTCGACGGGATCCGTGGCACCTATGAGCTTCCTCACGGCCTCCACGGCCCTCGGTCCTTCCACGACCATGAGCAACACGGGCCCGGAAGTGACGTGCCTCACAAGCCTCTCGAAGAACTCCTTGCCCTTGTGGACATCGTAGAGGCGTTCTGCTTCCTCCCTGCTCATCCTGTGCAGCTTCATGGCCCTTATCCTGAGGCCCTTGCGCTCGATCCTGGCTATTATCTCGCCCATCAGCCCCCTCAGGACCGCCTCAGGCTTCAGGAAAACGAACGTGGTTTCCGCCAAGCACGCCACCTCCCGGACCGGCGTGCCTGGGCCCAAAAGGCTTGCCATTATCGGCTAGCGGTCGGTCAAGCAGAGCCGCAAGCCTTATCCTACCAAGGCATTTAGGGCGGGCGGAGAGTGTAGGTCATGGAGAGGAGAGTAGCCGTCATAGGAGTCGGCTGGTCTGGCTTCGCACCTCAGACGGCCGATGTGTCCTACAAGGAGCTCATGTTCGAGGCGGCCACGAGGGCCTACGATGATGCTGGCGTGGACCCGAGGCGTGACGTGGACAGCTTCATCACTTGTGCCGAGGACTACTGGGAGGGCTTCTCGATATTCGATGAGTTCGTCCCAGACCAGCTTGGGGCCGTCCTGAAGCCTACCTGCACGGTGGCGGGCGATGGACTCCACGGCATCGTGAACGCCGTGATGCAGATAGAATCCGGCCTCTTCGACGTGGTGGTCGTTGAGGCGCACAGCAAGGCATCCGACATACTGACCTACGAGGGCCTGCTGAGGTTCGCCATGGACCCCATATTCACCAGGCCCCTGGGCTGGCACCCGTATGCCCTGGCTGGCCTCGAGATGGCCAGGTATCTCTACGACACGGGCAACACGGAAGAGCACTGCGCCATGGTGGTGGAGAAGAACAGGCGCAACGCCCTGGCTAACCCGCTCGCCTCTTACGCAGCCGACCTGACGGCCGACGACGTCATGGACTCGAGGCCCCTCTTCGAGCCCCTTAAGGAGCTCGACGTGGCGGGCCTGGCCGACGGGTGCGTGGTCATGGTCCTGGCGGCCGAGGATGTGGCCGAGAAGCTGGCCGACAAGCCCGTGTGGATACTGGGCATGGGCTGGGCCAACGAGACCATATCGCCAGAGCTGAGGGATTGGTGCAGGCCCGTGTATGCGGAAGTAGCGGCCGACATGGCCTACGCCATGGCTGGCATAAAGAGCCCGGCGAAGGAGATCGACCTGCTAGAGGTGGACGACAGGTTCTCCTACAAGGAGCTCCAGCACGTCGAGGCCCTCGGCGTATGCGATTACGGCGAGGCTGGCAGCCTCTTGGAAGATGGCGTTTTCGACAGGGATGGCGATTTGCCCGTGAACCCATCTGGCGGCTCCCTCGGGGTCGGGAACCTGCTCGAGGCCTCTGGCCTCTTCAGGGCCCTTGAGGTCGTCCTCCAGCTCAGGGGCGAGGCTGGCCGCAGGCAGGTCCAGGATGCTGAGGTAGGGCTTGCCCTGAGCTGGCGTGGCCTCCCGACGGCCAGCGGTGCGGTAGTCATATTCGGTTCTGAGAAGGAGGTGGGGAAGCCGTGATGGCCAACATAAAGCGTAAGGTGGCCATAGTAGGGGCTGGCATAACGCTCTTCAGGCGTAGGCTGAAGGAGACGGGCCGTGAGCTGTCCTTCTACGCCGCCAAGATGGCCTTGGAGCAGGCTGGCATAACGCTCGACGATGTCGATGCGGTCGTCTGCGGCACCGCCCCAGATGCCTTCGATGGCGTCCACATGAAGGGCGAATACCTGGCCGACGGCATGGGGGGCCACAGGAGGCCCTTCGTCAGGGTCTACGTGGGTGGTGGGACGGGCGTCTTCACGCCCATAGCCGCTTGGTGGCACGTGGCATCTGGCCACTTCGACATAGTGTTGGCCGTCGCAGAAGAGAAGATGAGCTCCTGCTTCCCCCACCCGCAGAAGGCCTTCACGACCATATTCGACCCGATATACACCAGGCCCCTCGGCGCCAACCTCGTGTGGATATTCGCCCTCGAGATGCAGCGATACATGCACGTCCACGGCATTAAGAAGGAGCAGATAGCCACCATAGCTGTCAAGAACAAGCGCAACGCCCTGGACCACCCGTGCGCCCAGCTGCCGGCCAAGATAACGGTCAAGGACGTGCTGGAGTCCGAGGTCATGGTCTGGCCTGTCCAGAGGCTCGACATAAGCCCGCCCAGCGATGGGGCTGCCGCCGTGGTCATGGCTGCCGAGCACGTGGCCAAGCAGCTCACGGACGACCCGGTGTGGGTTGAGGGCGTTGGCTGGTGCCTGGACAGCACCTACTGGACCAACAGGGACCTGTATTACCCGAAGTATGTCGAGTATGCTGCCCGCATGGCCTACAAGATGGCCGGCATAAAGAACCCGCCGAAGGAGATAGACGTGGCCGAGCCCTACGACCCGTTCGACTACA
>CAZVRS010000122.1:0-3257 GCA_964630115.1 uncultured Candidatus Bathyarchaeia archaeon
GTATCGTCTTCGTTTGCGTTTCCGTATATTGGTAGTGTGAAACTGAACACAAAGTCGTGGCGTTCACTCACACTTTTCGCACTGACCTGTGTGACAAATGCCTGTGAAATGCATGCAATCAGCAGTATGCTCACAGCAACTGCATATATTCGAGACCTTTTCCAAACACACCTCATATCCCATCACCACTCTTTACAAGAAGATGTGCAAATAAATATTTTTCCTTTTGGATTGTAAATATTATCTAAATGAGTAAAATAAGTGGGTGCGATTTCAAGGTATAATTATATACAGTCAGGACTGGGGAAGTAAGCCACACTTTACGCATCTATAGATTCGTGTCCTTAAATTTGTCCAGATGTCATATTCATATTATCAATAATTTCACGCAAAAAAGCACGAGAATAGTGATTATTTCGCTCACAGCTATTGCTATAAATATTGCAATTGCCACTTTTAAGCCCAATTTCCTCCCAAAAAACGATACATTATACGGAATGAATGTGTGGAAAATCTCGAAAATATTGAACAGGAGCATTCCTGCGACGATTGCGATGAACGCATCCAGCGGTGGCAGCGAACCACTCTCAATCAATTGCGCAGCGAGGCTCATTGCGATAATTATGTTAAATGCTGACGCAATTGTTATAGGTAAAGCCTCCTCCTTTATGGGAAATATTCTCGCTATCGGCTCTAAAAACATGCTTACATATCTCATTATCTCTTCATTATTCACCACTATATATAGAATAAACACAACAGGAGCCAAAACTTTCAGTATTTTCGCAAGTGTCTTGAGACTTTCTTTGATAGCATCCTTAACTTGTCTTATCATATACACGCTCCTTCCCCGCTCCTTCTCATACCCTCCATACTCTTTATACGAAAAGGTTTGATTCTCCTCGTTTAGAAACGCCTTATTGTAATAATTTTCATGTTTTAGCGAAAATCTACCGTAAATAATACCTATGAATGTCTCTATCGCACCTATAAATAACCATATTAGGAGGAATAATAAGCCGTTTTGGATGCCTAACAGACCTACTGCGAGCGGACCTGTGAAGAAAAATATATACCAGAGCATAACAGGAAAGCCTGCCGTTATTGTTGCGACAATTACTTGACGGTCATTAAGCATTTTCTTGTGATAAAAACCGAGAAGAGTGGGTGTTGCGGACGACAAATTCAGCATAGACATGAGAAAATAGAGAGAACAACATGAAGGGAGTCTCGCAATTCTCGTTAATCCGTTGAAAATAAATCCTAACTTATATAATTTACGCCATCTGCATGCGATATATGCAAATAGAAGACCGATTAATATGAATAAAGATAACTTAAGGATGAAAATTATTGCGTCAACACATACACTCAAATCTATAAGCATTTCCCTTTTCTCTGCAGATGCCTTAATCGCAGATGCTTTAATAATCTTCGCAGTCCACACGCATAATCCCGCTACGCCTCATTACGCACACTCATTTTGCACGCTTCACCGCACAAACAAGAAAATAGTCATGTCCATCATATTGCCCGCATATTTTTCCGAGAATTCCTCGGATCTTCTCCCTTACACTTGTATCAATATGCTCAATCTCGCAGTTGCATAATTCCAAGATGTTTCTGACATATTCCAAATTCACTCTCGGATTGTTCTTTGTCGCTTCCATTATCTTCTTCCAAACTTCTTCCTCTTTCAATTTCTTCCCTTTAATGCGTTTTATAATTCCGATTATCTCCTTATACAACTTATACACAACTCTCGCTCTCAAACTCGGTTTGTAATCTCCATTCCTGCGGTCTAATTCAATAATCACTATTTTCCCGCCTTCTCTCGCCACTCTGACCATCTCTTTTATCGTTCCTTCCGGATTTTGAACGGGCCATAGGGCGAATTTGCATAATACGCAGTCAAACACACCGCTCCTGAAAGGAATTTTCTGACTGTCCGCTCTAACTGTCTCAACATTCACATCCATCTCCTCCGCTCTCAATCTCAAACATCCGAGCATTCCTGAAGATATGTCCAATGCGTAGACTTTGAAATACCTCGCAAGTAAGACTGAGAGCGAACCTGCACCACAGCCGACATCTAAGAGCATAAGACGCTTGTTTTCGTCTCCGAGTGCTTTCCGAACTAACGCAGCGTAAGCATGGTCATTTATCCACAACGCCCTTCTCACGCTCTTCAAATCATAAGCATCAACAACATAGTCCCAGAGACTTGGATAGGAAGCAGAGAGCGCACAAATATCAAAAGCATCCAGATTTCCCCTCAATTTCATTAAACTTCACCCTCCCAAAACAAGCCATAGCTTCGCAACATCACACAAACACCACACAAACACCACAACAACACGCAAACACAACACAAACACTACAACCGACACGACGCCACCATAGCACCTACCCATTACCCTGCCCAATTACCCTGCCCATTACCGTCTACCGCTCGCTTCACTGCGCTCCCGTCGCAACTCCCGCTTTCCTCTCTTTCGACCCCAGCACCTTCTCACAGACAAGGACAAAAAACTTCTCCTCATACCCAGTAATAAATCGTAGCACTTTAAATCTCCTTGTTGAAACTCTTTCTTTCACTGAGTAGTCAACCTCCCTTATTTTCACGCCACATTGCTCGAACCATTCCTTTATTCGCTCCATGGAGGTCTCGCTTTTATGATATTTCTTCATTTCCTCAAAGTGTTTTGTGGGATTTCTGCCTGTGCGAATGCGATATATCAGAAAGTGAATCTTAAACAGAAGTTTTCCTATGATTTTATGCCTCAGTGTAACCTTTGACTTGTGCCAATCTCCTTCAACAATTATTATTTTGTTGCGAGCGACACGCACCATTTCCTCTATCGCCTTTCTCGGTTCGGGAAGAGGCCAAAGAGCAAAACGACAGAGAACTACATCAAAACTTCCGTCTTTGAATGGGATGTTGTGTGCATCTGCGCAGACAATCTCCACATCCGTGCCGAATTCCTCCTTTCTTTGCTTCAACTGAAACAGCATCTTCTTGGAAAAGTCCAGTGCTACGACATCAAACTCTTTTGAGAGCGGTATTGCTAATGCTCCTGCACCGCATCCCACATCAAGAACTGTGCTAAAGCCTCGTATTCTTCGCTTTATCTCATTCGCCCACTTCTCAGGATTTGCCCAGAACCACTTCGGACTGTTCTTGTAGTCGTATTCGGGTGCGAGATTGTCCCAGCATTCCCTTAATTTCTTCAAGTTCACTTTCAACGGCATTCACC
>CAZVRS010000123.1:0-3207 GCA_964630115.1 uncultured Candidatus Bathyarchaeia archaeon
GGCCCACATGGCTGCCGCAGCACCTTCGGGGCTCTCGAAGGCGGGTATGCCTTTCTCATCGAACTCCTTCCTCACGTAATCCGCCATGTCGGCCCCCCCTATGTCGCAGGCCACCACGGGCTTATCGGACCTGCGGGCCAGCTCCGCTATGGCCTCTATGTAATCGCCCCTCAGGCCCGGCGGGTGGTGCAGGCCCAAGATTATGAGGCCGTCCACGCCCGGGTCCTCCATTATGACCTCAGTGGCCAGCTTGAACATCTCGTCCGTCACGGAAACCGTCAGGTCGATAGGGTTCCCTATGGAGGCGAAGGGCGGCAGCTTTCCCTCCCTGACGAGTTCCTCGAGCCTCTCCCTAGTGGCCTCGGAGAGCTCCGGCACCACCAGCCCCTTCGCCTCGCAGGCATCGACCGTCATGACGCCGGGGCCGCCGGCATTCGTTATTATGGCTACCCTGGGCCCCCTGGCCGTGGGCTGCATGGAGAGGGCCTTCCCCATGCTGAAGAACTCCTCCATGGTCCTGGCCCTAAGGACGCCGCACTGCTTGAAGGCAGCATCGTATATCTCGTCCGAGCCGGCCATGGCGCCCGTGTGCGATTTCACGGCCCTGGCGCCAGCGCTCGACCAGCCGGCCTTGAGGACCACAACGGGCTTGGAGCGTGTGGTGGCCCGGGCCACCTCCATGAACCTGCGGCCATCCCTTATGTCCTCCACGTAGAGCAAGACCACGTCCGTCCTCCCGTCCTCCTTCAGGAACTCCAGGAAATCCGTCTCGTCCAAATCGCATTTGTTCCCGAGGCTCACGAACCTGCTGACGCCCATCCCGTGGCCAGCCATGTAGTCCAGGGATGCCACCCCGAAGGCGCCTGATTGAGTTATCATGGATATCCTGCCCCTGGGCGGCTTTGGGGCCGATATCATCTCTTCTCCGGCCCTGAAGGCCTTTTTAAGAGGCAGGAAGACCGTGTCAACGCCCGTATAAGGGTCGAATACGCCAACGCAGTTCGGCCCCAATATCCTTATGCCTGCATCACGGCCGATTTTGACCACTTCCTCCTCAAGCTCGTAGTTCCCTACCTCGCTGAAGCCAGAGGTTATTATTATGGCGGCCCTCGCCTCCTTGCGGGCTGCCTCACGCATGACGTCTGGCACGAACTTGGCCGGGACCACTATGACCACGAGCTCCACCGGACCGGGCACATCCTTTAGGCTCGGGTAGCACTTGAACCCGAGGACTTCCTCGGCCCTGGGATTGACCGGGTAGAGTTCGGCCTTCAAAATGCCCTTGCGCTTGTTCTCGGCCAGGTTGAGGAAGACGTTGTAGCCCGGCTTGGCGGGGTTCGTGGAGGCACCGACGACCGCTATGGACTTGGGCTCGAAGAAGGGCCTTATCTCATCAGCTATCCGGCTCAAGCCCTCCACCACAGGCCCTCCTGCCGGGAGGCCGGATATGGCTTACGCAGCGAGTTGCCCAGAACCATTATAGGTCCCGGGCCCAGGGAGCCCTGGTGGCAGGAATGCCCAGGCCGGAAGTCATACTGAGGGGGAAGCCGGGCGAGAAATACCTGTTGCTCGGGAACGAGGCCGTTGCGAGAGGCATCATAGAGGCCGGGGTAGGCGTCATGACCACTTACCCGGGCACGCCCAGCTCTGAGATAGCCGACACCATATCCGCCGTGGCGAGGGAAGCGGGCATCTACATGGAGTATTCCACGAACGAGAAGGTGGCCCTCGAGGTGGCGGCTGGCGCAGCCGTCTCGGAAGTCCGCTCGGCCGTCTGCATGAAGCACGTGGGCCTGAACGTGGCCTCAGACCCCTTCATGACCTTAGCCTACGTGGGCGTGAGGGCCGGCATGGTGGTCATAACGGCCGATGACCCGAACTGCTGGAGCAGCCAGAACGAGCAGGACAACCGCTACTACGCCATGCTGTCCGGCCTGCCCTGTCTGGAGCCTTCCACGCCCCAGGAGGCCAAGGACATGTTCCTCAAGGCCGTGGAGCTCTCCGAGAGGCTGGAGGTGCCGTGCATCCTCAGGCTCGTGACCCGTGTCAGCCACACCAGGGGGCCCGTCCTGTTCGGCCCGAGGGAGGAGCCGCCCGCTAAAGGCCGTTTCGAGCGTGACGTGGCCAGGTTCGTCATGGTGCCAGCCTACGCCAGGGTGAGGCACAGGGTCCTGCTCGAGAAGATGAGGGCGGCCAGGGAGATAGCCGAATCGGATGGGAGCCTCAACTACGTGGCCAGGGAAGGGGCCCGCCTCGGCATAATAACTTCGGGCGTCTCCTTCAACTACGTCATGGAGGCCCTCGGCGTCCTGGGCCTCGATGCTGGCGTCCTCAAGCTGGGCATGGTCCACCCGTTCCCGGGGAAGCTGGTGGCCGACTTCGCCTCCCAATACGACGAGGTATTGGTCGTTGAAGAGCTGGAGCCCTACCTAGAGCTGAACGTGAAAGCGGCCCTCCAGGAAGCCGGCCTGAAGGTGCCCGTCCACGGCAAGATGGAAGCCGAGCTCCTGCCCAGGCACGGCGAGCTCTCCACCCGCTTGGTAGTGGAGGCCCTGTGCAGGCTGACGGGCCGTGAGGCCCCCCTGGACTTCAGCTCAATCGACGAGAGGGCCAAGAAGGGCCTTGAGATGGCTCCCCCCAGGCCCCCGATATTATGCCCTGGCTGCCCGCACAGGGCATCCATGTATGTGATAAGGCGTGTGGTGGGGCACAAGCTCGTCTGCACGACCGACATAGGCTGCTACGCCCTGGGAATACACCCTCCGCTGGAGATAGGCGATTTCCTGATATGCATGGGCGCCAGCGTGGGAGGTGCCTGCGGCATAAGCAGGGCCCTGGGCGAGAGGGTCATAGCCATCGTGGGCGATTCCACGTTCTTTCACGCTTCCATACCGGCCCTGATAGATGCCGTCTACAACAAGCACCCGATAACGGTCGTGGTCCTCGACAACCTCACGACGGCCATGACGGGAGGCCAGCCGCACCCCGGGACGGGCGTCATGGGGACGGGCGAGCCAGGCGTCAGGGTCCTCATAGAAGAGGTGGCGAGGGGCTGCGGCGTCCAGCACGTCTACGTCGTGGACCCATACGACATCAAGAAGGCCGTTGAGGCCTTTAAGGAGGCCATCAGCGTTGAAGGGCCATCCGTTGTCGTGTTCAGGCAGGCCTGCCGCCTCATGGCCGTCCGGGAGGCCCGCAGGAAGGGCG
>CAZVRS010000124.1:0-3195 GCA_964630115.1 uncultured Candidatus Bathyarchaeia archaeon
CATAGGAGGGGGAGCGCTCTGAAGATAGTGCTACTCAACCCCTATGATGTCCTGAAGGCGCTGACATCCAACGGCCCCGTCAGGAGATGGCTGGAGTTCGTGGCCCACGAGTATGAGCCACCCGACGGGAAAGAAGTTCTCTTGCTATATCCGTGCTCGGCCGTGAAGCCGTATAGCCAATCAAGGCTCTAACAGGGTATTATTTAGGGAATATTGACTCAGAACTTCTCGACAAATCCTTGGCCTCATCAGCTCTATTAGGCTGATTCTCTGATGAACTGAAGGCAACTTAGGACTGCTCCTAAAGCCCTTATCGCCTTAGCTTTAAGCTGTGGATCGGGGGCCTGCTTAGCAGGCTCCGTTATACTACTGATTCTCCGCTGGTCATGATCATACAGCAGAACGCCCAAGCCCTGCCTTATAATGTCATCTACGATGGATCTGTCATTAGTGGCTACGTAGGGTTCGTCTGCCGCCCTGCTAATGAATCTAATTTTGCTCAGGTGATCTTTTAGTCTGCGTTCTCCATTTATTATGCCTTCAATAGCTACTACGTGGCATGAAACCTCATCGTGAGCCACGTAGTCTATTTTCAAGGCATCTATCGGCCAGTCGGCCATCCACATACCGAAGCCCCGCTCTTGTTCTAACCAATCCTGTAGCACAGGATAGAGGTCCTCAAGCTCGCTGATCCTGGCTATCCCTCTGACCTTACGGTCAATCAAGTTCCCGGCATAATATAATTCTAAGCTTGTGTTATGCTCACATACCGACGAAAGAGGGCAGCGGCCCATGCAGTATTCGGCCAGATAGCATCTGCTTCGCTTCTCTGGGTCACAATCGTAACATGAGAAATCGCCGTAACGCCGGGAACAGCACAGGCGGGCTATGTGCCATGCTGGCTCATCAAGATCCATAGGATATACACCTGCAGCCCGAGCAGCTTCCTCATAAGCCCTCTTAACCAGTATGGTCGCATCTCGCCCGGCTAAGGAAATCCGAGGTGTGAGGGCCTTGACCATTCCCGTTCTAAATGCTAACTTACGTAAATGTATATCTGCAGGTATGCTCACACGCTCCGGGTCTGCTATCTTCCAATAGCCCATCTTATACATGAAACGGGTTATGAACGATGAGAGCTTATCCCCTATTCCCTTAAAGCGGCGGAGCTCCTTGGTGATAGACGCAGCAGTGCGATATCGCTGGGCTATCTTCCTCGGATCTCCATTATAACGATCAAGTAGGCATTTCGCATTCCATAACCAGTATTGTGCGGCCACACCTGGCTGACCGAGACCAGGGTAAGCCCACATCAGAAAGTATGTTAGCTCATCAATACTGCGGGCACGTGCTATCTCAAGTAATGTTTCGGGTAAAAACACTCTACTGCTATATTGCGTGAGATTCCTTGAATAGCACCATAAAGCATCAGCACCCACTAAGATCCTACCTGAATATCTAACGGGCCTTATTCTCCTTATCATTAACGCCTGGTCGAGGTTAGCAGTAAAAAACAGAAAGCATGCGTGCTCTCGTGTGCCTAACTCCAAGCCCGGGGGCAATATATACTCAGGCGCTATTCTCTCCGTTATACTAAGCCAGGCAGACAATTTAATGCCTACATCACGACACCGATTAACATCTATGTGAAGCATTCTTTAGGACCTCCACAGTAGGCATTTTAATAGTATTTTAAAGGCTTCCCTCACCCCGGCCCTCAGATCACGCTTGTGCGAGTGGCTTTTCTTTAAGCTTCTCCTGCCTATAGTAATTGATAGCGGAATCCATAACCCTATGATACCACTTAAGGACGGGAGGGCTGGACTCGCCTATCCAAAGGAAAAGTCTCTCCAAGGCCCATCGCCACGGCCAGGATAACCTCTGGACTTTTTAAGATTTATGGAGCAAGGCTATACTCACGGATAGGGGATTCGGAAACTGTAAGGCGCTTCATCGTGCTTCCAGATATACGGCCTCGAAAGAGCCCATCATGTCGGCCCCGCCCCGGCGGTTCTTAAATGCTCCTGTCTTCCAGCCGCCTGTCCTGCAGCATCCCGTTGTGAGCCCTAAAGCTTAATTTTCGACATCTTCCAGCTTGACCGGGCCCTCTCTGAGGGCCCCGGGCGACTCCCTCACCGTTCTTTCCGCCCTGGGCTCACGCCAGTATTGAGGAGCGGCTTCCTCTCTAAGCTCCGCTTCGCCGAGTATGAGCCATCTCGTCCCGAAGGGGAGAATTCTGAGCTGTTCAAGAAGGCCCTCGCTCAAGAGAACTCTATCTGAGCCAAGCATGCAGACCGCCTTAGCCCGCACCCAGGGCATTTCGCGGTCATGGATAACCAATCTGACGTCTACTTCCCCGAGCAGGACAGCCCTTATGTGGCTGGCATCGGCCCCCCTGAAGGACAGAGCGGCTCCCTCTTCAATTGGCATCACGAGCCCAAGCCTTCTGGCAAGGGGGGCGGGTATGTTTATGACGGGGATGGAGTATTCAGAACCATCAGGCTGGCGGACTCTCCACATGAAACCTGAGTTAGCTACAGCGCTTGTCTCGACCTCCTGGCCGCCAGGCGCCCTTATCCTCACCTTTATCCACGGCACGACCGCCCAGCCCTCCGGCTGAAGAGCTCCTCCACCTCCTTGTGGGTGCTATAGAGAATGGCTGTCAGGGCGCACGCCTCCACGGTCTCCATTCTACCTCGCCGAGGTAGCTTATCCCCGGCCACGGCCTCCCCACGCCCCGGCTTGCCCATCACCACCGCCCGCTATTCTGGCTCGAGCTGACTTATAAGGCCCGAGGAGCTGAACGCCTTCCTTCAGAAGGCTCCGAGCTGCCTGAGGAGTTCGAGGCCTTCCTCCACCTTCGGGAGGAGCGGGCGCATTTTCTTGCGGTGTTCGTTGATGAACGCCTCCTCGTCCTCGGAGAGCTTGCCGCCGGAGAGATACCGCTTCAGGAGCCTTCTCGTCTCCGGCGGGAAGGCTCAGTTATCCGGCTCCTGTCAATTAGCTCGATCATAGAATCCTGCTAGGGGAATAGAAAGATGAATAATTCCATCGGAAATCCCACGGGGGAGTAGGAGAGAATAGGAAATCAAGGGAAAGGACGGGAAACCTAAGCCGGGAGGCGAGTTCTCCCGATGGCCGCCACGTTGTAGTCCTCCCGGTTTATCTCGCCCTCCTTGCTAGCTCACGGAAAAA
>CAZVRS010000125.1:0-3160 GCA_964630115.1 uncultured Candidatus Bathyarchaeia archaeon
CGAGCACCCATGAGGATAGCTGCCTTCCCGGCCGCTGCCCTGGCCTGGGCCACGCACTCGGCTATGGGCTTGGGGGCGTGGGCCGTGCCGCAGAGGAAGATGCCATCTGAGGCGAATTCAACGGGCCTCAGCTTCGGGTGGGCTTCTAAGAAGAAGCCGTCTTGGCCCAGCGGGACCTTGAGGAGGCGTGAGAGAGCCCTCCCGTCCTCGTGCTGGACCAAGGGGGTCGAGAGGACCACGAGGTCACATGGCAAGATCAGCTCACGGCCCAGGAGAGTGCTGTAAACCCTGACCTCCAGGCCATCGCTGCTCTCGGCCACCTTAGGCGGTTTCTCCGGCCCGTACCGGATGAACTTGACGCCTAACTCCCTGGCCCTCAGGTAGAGCTCCTCGTATTCCTTCCCGGGGGCCTGTATGTCCCTGTAGAGCACGTAGATTTCCGTGTCGGGGCTCTCCTCCTTTATGAGGACGGCGTTCTTCAGGGCCGTGGCACAGCATATCCTGCCGCAGTAGGTGCGTGGGCCTTCCTCCTCCCTGGCCCCCACGCACAAGATGAAGACGACGGCCCGGGGCTTCCCGAGCTTGCCTTCCCTCAGCATTTCCTCGAGCTGGAGCTGTGTTATCACGCCTTCTAGCTCGCCGTAGCCGTAGAGGCCCTTCGGCTCGAATTCAACGGCCCCGGTGGCGACCACTATGGTGCCTACGAAGATGTCCGCCTCCTCGCCCGAGGCCCTCCTCAGCTTCACGCTGAAGTTGCCCACAAAGCCCTTGACCTGCTCGACCCGTGTGGAGGTCAGGACCTCTATGTTATCTTCTGCCTCCACGGCCTTCACCAGCTCTTCTACTATCTCGGAGGCCTTCCTGAAGGTCGGGTAAACCCTGTTAAGCTTCCTCAGCAATCCCCCGAGCTCGGGCTCCTTCTCGACCAGGTAGACCTTGAAGCCCTGCTTCGCCAGGGCCAGGGCAGCCGTCATGCCGGAGACGCCGCCTCCTATCACGAGGGCCGACGGCTCGACGGACACCACTATGTCCTGCTGGGGCCTCAGGAGCCTGGCCTTGGCGACCGTCATGCGCACTATGTCTTTTGCCTTCTCAGTGGCCTTCTTCGGCTCCCTCATGTGGACCCAAGAGCAGTGCTCACGGATGTTCGCCATCTCGAACAGATAGGGGTTCAGGCCAGCCTCGGCACAGGTCTGCCTGAACAAGGGCTCGTGGGTCCTGGGCGTGCAGGCCGCTACAACGACCCTGTTGAGCTTGTGCTCCCTTATGGCCTCCTTTATCATGTCTAAGCCGCCGGACGAGCACATATACATGTGGTCTTTCGCAATCACCACGTCCGGCAGGGTGCTGGCGTACCTGACTACTTCCTTGACGTCGACAACGCCAGCTATGTTGAGGCCGCAGTGGCAGATGAAGACGCCTATCCTGGGCTTCTCCTCGTGCCCGCTCATGGCATCACCCCTCCCCCAAGACCACTTCCATGGCCCTCTCGGCCGCACAGCTGGCCTGGTAAACGCTCTCCGAGATGTCCTTGGGGCCGGAGCAGAAGCCGCACACGAAGATGCCCGGGACGTTCGTGTCCACGGGTGCCAACAGGGGGTCTGCTACCTCGAAGAAGCCGTGCTCGTCCAATTTCAGGCCGAGCACCTTGGCCAGCTTTGCGTTGTCCTGGTCCGGGACCAGGGCCGTGCAGAGGACCACGAGGTCGAAGCGTTCCTCGTGCAGCTCGGAGGTCTCCGTGTCCTCGTACCTGACTATCACGTCGCCCGTCTCCGGGTCCTCCATGACCTCGGAGGGCTTAGCCCTGACGTACCGGACGCCGTACTCCTCCTTGGCCCTGGAGACCAGGCCCTGGAAGCCCTTGCCGAAGGCCCTCAGGTCCATGTAGAATATCGTTACCTCTGCCTCTGGGTCGTGCTCCTTTATCAATATGGCCTCCTTGGTAGCATACATGCAGCAGACGGCCGAGCAGTAGGGCTTCTCACCTGGCCTGAGGCTCCTGGAGCCCACGCACTGGATGAAGGCTATGCGTTTCGGCCTCTTCCCATCGGAAGGCCTGACCAGCTCCCCGCTCGTCGGGCCAGAGGCGCACACGAGCCTCTCGAGCTCGAGGGCGGTGAGGACGTTCCTGTAGCGGCCGTAGCCATACTCCCTGACGATGGAGGCGTCCAGGAAGCTGAAGCCCGTGGCGATCACGATGGCGCCGACGTGTAGCTCTATCTCCCTGGGAACCTGGCTGAAGTCCACGGCCTCCGCCTGGCAGAACTCCTCGCAGAGCATGCACTTCTTCTTCCTGAGGTAGAGGCAGTGGTCTGGGTCTATGATGGCGGCCCTGGGGACGGCCTGCGGGAACGGTATGTAGATGGCCCTCCTCTCGCCCAGGCCCATGTTGAACTCGTCCGGTATGCTCCTGAGGGGGGGCCTCATGGGGCATCTCTCAACGCATATGCCACAGCCCGTGCACTTGTCTAGGTCCACGTAGCGGGGCCTGACGAGGACCCGGACCTTGAAGTCGCCAGCGGAGCCCTCCAGGCCCACTACCTCGGCGTTCGTGATGATGGTTATGCCCGGGTGCCTCCCGCACTCCACCATCTTCGGGGCCAATATACATATGGAGCAATCCATGGTCGGGAACGTCTTGTCCAGCTGGGCCATGTGCCCGCCTATGCTGGGCGAACGCTCGACCAAGTAGACGTGAATGCCCCTGCTCGCCAGGTCGAGTGCCGCCTGGATGCCAGCTACCCCGCCGCCCACTACCAAGGCCGCCCTCGGCCTCTCATCGCTCACATTTTCACCCCCATCTTCGTGAGCAGCCTTTCCACGGGGCTTAAGTTCAGCTCGAGCCCCAGCTCCCCCGGCGGCATTCCCATGGCCAGGCCGAGGAGCTGGGTATAATACACGACCGGGAGGCCTACGTCCTGGCCCACCAGCCGGCTCGCAACGGCCTGTTTGCCATCTAACATCTTCATGCAGAACGGGCACATCACGACCAGGGCATCAACACCGGCTTTCTTGGCCTCTAAGAGCTTCCAGCCGACCATCTTCATGGCCTCCCGGCCGTGGAAAGGGGCCAAGCCGGAGCCACAGCAGTCCAGCTTGCCCGGGTAATCCACGGGCGAGGCACCTAGGGCCTCTATGAGCTCGTCTAGCTTCCTGGGGT
>CAZVRS010000126.1:0-3157 GCA_964630115.1 uncultured Candidatus Bathyarchaeia archaeon
TTCATATGCGAGGAATGCAGGGCCGAGCTCGGCAAGGAGACGTGAGGGGCTTGGCCGAGAAGCCATCCGTCATGGCCTTGGCCAGCAGCCCCGTGGTTTCCGTGACGGCCGATTCTTCCGTCCTAGATGCGCTCAACATCATGGTCAGCAAGGGCTTCAGGCGCCTCCCCGTCGTCGAGCCCAAGACGGGCAAGCTCGTGGGCATAGTGACGGCCACGGACGTAGTGGCCTACCTCAGCAGGGAGCGCTCCGGCCTCCCGGAGGCCGTGAGGGCGCCCGTATCGACCATAATGACCAGGGAAGTGATCTCCACGACCACGGACGCCAGCGTGGAAGAGGCCGTCAGGACCATGGTGGAGCACAACGTGGGTGGCCTGCCCGTCCTGGACCGGGAGGGGCGCCCGTGGGCCATACTGACCGAGCGTGATATAGTCAGGTCGCTGGCCGGGCGCATATCGGGCCGCAAGGTATCAGAGCTCATGAGCAAGGAGGTCGTGGTGGCCAGCCCGGGCGAGACGCTGGCCGAGGGCGTGGAGAAGATGACCTCCAGGGGCTTCAGGCGCCTCCCCATAGTGGGGCCGGAGGGACGGCCTCTGGGCATGGTGACCGTCATGGACATACTGCGCAAGATTGCTTCTGCCGCACGGGAAGGGGCCTTAAGGCCCGGCTTGTTCGACGAGAAGTTGCTCGACATAGCCGCCAGGGAGCTGGTGACCGTGGGGCCAGATGAGGACGTGGGCAGGGCAGCCGAGCTCATGTGGGACAAGGGCGTGGGGGGCCTCCCGGTCGTCGAGCCTGAGACGGGCAAGCTGGTGGGCATAATTACGGAGCGGGACTTCTTCAAGATGCTCGAGGTAGGCTGAGAAGTGGGGCGCCCGGCCGAGCTGGCCATCAAGGGGGCCCATATCTTCTACCGGGGCGAGCTCCTCAAGGGCTGCATATGCATATCTGATGGCATAATAACCTACATCGGGAAGGAAGCCCGTGCCCCCCGGGCCCAGGAGGCCGTAGACGCCAGGGGCCTCCTGGCCCTGCCGGGCCCGATAGACGTCCACGTCCACCTGAGGGACGAAGGGCTGTCTTACAAGGAGGACTTCTACACCGGGACCTCTTCGGCCATCGCAGGAGGGATAACGTGCGTCTTAGACATGCCGAACACCCTGCCGCCCGTTGACTCGGCCAAGAGGCTGAGGGAGAGGGCCCGTAAGGCCGCTAAATCCATAGTGGCCAACGTGGGCTTCTACTCCCTCTTCCCGCCCGACCCATCCGGGCTGGCCGAGCTGGCTGAGGCAGGCGCAGTTGGCATAAAGGTCTACTTCCACGAGCCCAAGACGGCCCTAGACGTGTGGGACGAACGGGCCCTTAGGTCGGCCGTAGAGCTGGCCAACGGGCACGGCCTGACGGTCGCCATCCACGCCGAGGACCTGGTCCTGATGAGGGAGCTGGCCCGTGAGGCCCATGGAGGCCCGGTGGAAGCCTTCCTGGCCCAACATCCGCCTGAGGTCGAGGTGAGGGCCTTAGAGAAGCTGTCAAGGGCCCTGGCCGGCCTCAAGGTCCACATATGCCACGTCAGCACGCCTGAGGGGCTGAGGCTGGCCCGTGAAGCTGGCTTCACGGTCGAGGTGACACCTCACCACCTATTCCTGACGTCGGATCTGTATGACAGGCTCGGCCCCCTGGCCTTGGTTGATCCCCCGCTCAGGCCCAGGGAGCTCGTTGAAAAACTCAGGAGGGCCTTCTACTCGGGCCTGGTGGACGTGGTGGCCAGCGACCACGCACCCCACGCCCTGAAGGAGAAAGAAGGGCCTAACCCGCCCCCTGGGTTCCCCGGCCTAGAAACCCTCTTGCCCGTCCTCTTGAACGAGGTGTGCGAGAAGAGGCTGTCGCTATCCGAGCTCGTCAGGGTGGTCTGCGAGGGGCCAGCGAGGATATTCGGGCTGAGGAGGGGCCACTTGGAAGTGGGTTGGCCAGCCGACCTAGTCCTGGTGGATCTGAAGGCCAAGGTGGTGGTCAGGCCCGAGTCCTTCAGGTCTAAGGCCAAGTATTCGCCCTTCGTGGGCATGGCCTTCAGGGGCGCCCCGGTCCACACCATAGTTAACGGCGTCCTGGCCTTCTCGGAAGGAGAGGTCGTGGCCGAGCCAGGCTGCGGCTCCATAATCAGGCCCGCTGGGGCCGGGAGGTCAGGCCAGCCATGAGGTTCCTCGTGGACGCCATGCTGGGCAAGCTGGCAAGGTGGCTGAGGCTTCTGGGCTACGATGCCGAATACGGCCGGGACGCCAGCGATGACGAGCTCCTCGAGAGGGCCCGCTCGGAGGACAGGCTCCTCCTCACGTCAGATGTAGAGCTGTTCAGGCGTGCCCTCCACTCGGGCGTCAGGGCCTTCTTGGTCAAGGGCTCCACGGAAGAAGAACGGCTGGCCCAGCTGGCTTCGGAGCTCGGGGTGAAACTGGAAGTTGACCTAGAGAGGTCCAGGTGCCCTAAGTGCAATTCGCCGGTGGTGGAGGTCCCCAAGGAGGCCGTGAGAGGCCTCGTGCCGGAGGGCTCCTGGTCCAGGTATGACCGCTTCTGGCGTTGCACGGGCTGCGGGCAGGTCTACTGGCAGGGCTCCCACTGGGCCAACATAGAGGCCGTGCTCAGCAGGGCCCGGAAGCTCGCCTCCCGTGCCCGGTAGGACACGGGCTCCCTCCTTGCCCCGAGCTGGTTCAAAGCGGTTATAAGGGCCCCTCCCGGCCTTAGGCAGAGCCTTGGCCGAGCAGGAGGGAAGGAGCGTCTTCGACCTATTAGCCAAGCCCATAAGGAAGCTGGTCGAGGAGAGGGGTTTCGTAAGGCCTACCCCGCCCCAGGAGAAGGCAATACCGCTCATCTTGGAGGGCAAGAACGTCTTACTCATAGCACCGACCGGCAGCGGGAAGACGGAGGCAGCCTTCCTGCCCGTCTTGCACATGCTCATAACGGACCCTGAGAGGCCGAAGGGCATAAAGGTCCTATACATAACGCCCCTCAGGGCCCTGAACAGGGACCTGCTGGACCGGCTGGAGTGGTGGTGCACGAGGCTCGACCTGAAGCTGGCCGTCAGGCACGGGGATACCGAGCAGAGGGAGAGGGTCAGGCAGGCCAGGAGCCCGCCCGACATCCTCATAACGACGCCCGAGACGCT
>CAZVRS010000127.1:0-3117 GCA_964630115.1 uncultured Candidatus Bathyarchaeia archaeon
ACGGGCCTCTCCTGGGCCAGGGATTCCACGACCGACTTATCATAAGGTATTTCGGCTAGGACGGGTGCCCCAGCTTCCTCGAGCGTTTTCACGGCCTTTTGCCCGAAGCCGCTTATATCCGATTTGTTGAGGACGGAGCAGGCCTTGATGCCGAAGTGCCTGGCGACCTCCATGACCCTTAAGGCCCCCTGGAGGGAGCTGGGCGTCGGCTCGACCACTATCAGTGCTGCATCGGCCCCCACTAAGGAGGAAACGACGGGGCAGCCTATCCCCGGTGCCCCGTCAACGAGCAGGAGGTCGGCATCACGCTCTGAGCCGAGCTCACGGGCCCTTATCCTGACCTGGGAGACCAGGAGGCCCGAGTTGTGCTCCCCTATCTCGAGCTGGGCCGTCACCATGGGCTGCCCGTAGCGTGTCCGGCCTTCTACGAGCTCGCCCGTCCTGGCCTCACGCATGCTTATGGCATCGGAGGGGCAGACTATCGAGCAGGCGCCACAGCCCTCACAGAGATACCAGATCGGCCTCGGCAGGCCGTCCGGCCCTTCCTCAAGGGCGCCGTAAGGGCAGGCCTCCACGCAGGCGCCGCAGGCCGTGCACCTGCCCGGGTCAACATGGGCCTTCTTCGTCAGGTAGGCCTCCTGCGTCCTCTCGACCTCCAGGCCCAGGACAAGGCCCAGGCTAGGCGTGTCCACGTCGGCATCCGCAACAGCGAGCTCCAACTCCGAGCCAAGCAGGTAGGCCAGGCTCGCACTCACGGTCGTCTTGCCGACGCCGCCCTTCCCGCTTACGATCACTAGCTCCTTCATCCCGTTATGGACCTCAGGGCATCCCGGACCTTCACGCCAGCCGGGACCAGCTGGACCCTTATGCCGAGCGACGAGAGGGCCTGTTGTGCGTTGGGGCCTATCCTGGGCGCCAGGACGACGTTCACGCCCAAGCTGGCCAGGAACTGTGCCACGGCGAAGCCAGCGCCGTGCGGGTAGGTCACGTATGGATTGTCCCTGACCTCCACGTTAACGACACGGCCTCCCTCTAAGTCAACTATGGTGAAGGTCGGGCACCTCGCAAACCTCGGGGCCACGGTATCGTCGAGGCCCATGCGCCCGTTCGTCGGGATGGCCACCCTGAGGCGGCCGGACGGGCCTGGCACGGGCCTGGGCCCCGGGACAGGCCCGATCGGCGGTGCCGCTGGCGGGTAAGGCATGGGCGGTGGCACGGGAGGCGGGCTCGGAGGGTAGAAAGAAGGCCCCCCGGCCTTGGCCTCCAAGCATATGCCTGAAGCCAGGGAGGCCAGGTCAAGGGGCCTGAGGGACCCGGACCTTACTTCCTCGATCACGCCCTCGAGTGTGTCGGATGCAGCCTCGTAGACCTTGACCCCGGATTCTAACAGCCTCCTGGCGGCTTTTATGCCCACCCTCTTGGCTATTATGGCGTCTGCGCCAAAACGGCCCATTATGTCCAGGATGCCGCAGGCGCCCCCGGGCCTCTCGGCTGGATTGGGCTTGATCTCGTATTTGACCTGCCCGTCGTCGACCTCCAAGACGGCCATGAAAGGCGCCCTGCCGAAGTGGTAGGAGAGCTTTGACCTCAGGCCAACGTTCTCGTCCAACGGCACCAAGAACCTCAAGTCCCCTCTCCCTGCTCCACCATCTTCTTCAGTTCCTTTATGCGTTCTTCCACGCTCTTCAGCTCTTCCTGCAGGTCCTTCAGGTCTTCCTCGAGGGCCTTCTTGTAGTCCTCCAGCATGGCGAGCTCCTGCTCAGGCGTCATGGGCGGTGGAGGAGGCATGTAGTAGGGCACGGGCGGATACGGGTATCCGTATGGCGGGTATGGCATGGGCGGGTAAGGCGGATACTGAGGCGGCCGTGCCGCAGGCTGCTGAGGCTGGACCTGCTGGGCTTGCTCGGGCTGAGGCTGCTGGGCCCACGGAGGTCCGCCACGCCACCACCATCTACGCCATCCTCGCCTCCAACCCCAACCGTATCCATACGCCATCTTCACCACCACCAGTAGGGCCAGTAGTAGGGCATGAAGGCCATCATATAAGGCCATGCGTAGGCGAGGTAGGCCATCCTGAGCCAGGCCAGGTAAGCCCACCAAGGCCAGAACCAGGCCGGGTAGAAAGGAAGCCAATACGGCATCGGCACGGGCCAAGCTGGCCAGGTAGGCCAGTAGGCAGCCGTGTAGCTCGTGGTGCTGCTGGCCTGCTGGCTCCCTACATTAGGGTTGCCCGGCCAGGGCCAGTAGGCCATGTCCTCACCACCACCAGCGGTAGAACCACCAGGCCCAGGGCGCTATGGCCCAAGGTGCCCAACGCCAAGCCCAGGCCCACCAGGGGCCTCCGAACAGCCACCAGCAGGCTCCACGGCCGAACAGCCATCCTGGCCTAAGCCACGGGGGAAGCCAGCTCCACGGACCCCTGCCCGGCCAGGGTCCTGCCCATCCACGCCTCCAGCCTCCACCCCATCCCCAACCCCAGGGCATGCTATGTCCTCACCTCCGATTTTGTGCCATCGCACAAAACTATATAAGTTTTCCGCTATGCTTTCCGGGCCCTCAGGGGCCCTCCGATTCGCTGGTCAATATTATCGGCCTGATCTCGGTCAGCGCCTTAACGAGCTTCTTCCTGCCGCTGTCCAACAATCTCCATAATGTCCCACGGGAAATCCCCATCTTCTTGGAAGCCTCCTGCTGGGTGAGGCCCTCTAAGTAAACGAGCCTGAGGGCCTCAAGCTCATCGGGCCTTATGACGACCGGCTCGGACCGGACGGGCATGCCAGATCGGTCGTGCGGTATGAAGGTTATCTCCGAGGGCATGAAGGCCAGTATCCTGGGCTTGGGGGGCCTGCCGGGCCTGCCCCTCCGCCTCCAAGACCAACGCCAGGGAGGGCCCCTCGGTGACAAGGCTTACCTGCTAGAGCTTGGCGGGTCAGGTATTTTAACCGTCCTCTCACCCGTCCCGAGGGGGCCGTGAGGAAGGTCAGAGGAGCGGAAATCGGTGATGAAACCCGACAGGTCCGAGCCCCCAAAGCTCAAGAGCAGCCGTGCCGATGGCCTATTGGGCGATGAGGTGAGCCTACACGCTGAGCGGTGATTGAGCTTGAAAGGGCCGAGCCC
>CAZVRS010000128.1:0-3106 GCA_964630115.1 uncultured Candidatus Bathyarchaeia archaeon
TAGATGGCGTCGTGGCCACGCCGACCCTGGAGCTCGGCATAGACATAGGGCTCCTGGATGCGGTCATAATGGTGGCCCCACCGCCCAGCTTCGCCAGATACCTCCAGAGGGCCGGGAGGGCCGGGCGCCGTGGCAGGCCCGGCTACATATTCACCGTGCTGGCCGACGACCCAATAGACGCCTATTACGAGCGTGAGCCCGAGCGCTTCTTCGAGCAGGAACTCACGCCCGTGGTGTTCGAGCCATACAACGAGGAGATAGCGAAGGTCCACGTCATAGCCATGGCCATGGAGCGTGGGGGACGCCTCAGAGCCCGTGAGGTCCCGAGGGGCTGGGAGAAGGCCGTGGAGCTCTGCGTCGAGGAGGGCTACGCCGTCCTAAAGGCCGGTTGGCTCTTCCTGACCAGGAAGGCGTTCAGGGACTTCGGCTCCTACAGCCTGAGGAGCGCTGGCCGTGAGGTATCCATAATAGATAGGGCCCGTGGGGCCAGGATAGGGACACGCTCCCTCCCCATGGCCCTCCACGACCTGCACCCGGGCGCCGTTTACCTGCACCAGGGCCGGGTCTACGAGGTAGAAGAACTCGACCTAGACCGCTTCGTGGCCTACGTGAGGCGCATGCCGGATGACCTGCCCTACTACACACGGCCCGTCTACGAGGTCAGCGTGACCGACCTATCCCTGGCGGCCTTTAGGACGGCAGACGGCATAGAGGTCGCCTACGGCTCAGGACGGGTCGAGAAAACCGTGCTGGGCTACACCATCAGGTATTTCTTCGGCGGGGAGGAGGGGCCCTCCGAGATGCCCATAGTGCCTTTGGAGGAGCCCATATCCTGGTCCTTCAGGACCAAGCTCCTCCTGGCCCGCTACGGCGAGGCCGTCGAGCCAGAGGCCATACACGCCCTCGAGCACGCCATTATACACGCCGCCAGGCCCGTGGTAGGGGCCGGCCTGAGCGACCTCGGGGGAGTGAGCTACCCAACGGGCCACGTAGTCATCTACGATGCCACGCCGGGCGGCTCGGGCCTGTCGAAGCTCCTGTTCAAGAGGCTCGAGAAGGCCCACAGGATAGCCTACGACATACTGGCCAACTGCGATTGCGAGGACGGCTGCCCCAGGTGCGTTTACGACCCGTTCTGCGGGAACAACAACCGACTCCTGTCCCGCAGGGGCGCCTTGAGGCTCTTGGGGGCCGTGTTGGAGCACCGCATAAGGGCCCCCCTGGGCTTGGAGGCCCCCATGAGCGGTGGAGTCCCGTGATTTTTACAAAGATACTGATGGCCTGCGGTGCACAAGAGAAAGGCGGTGATATATGATGAACGTCCCTTTCCGGTATCCTGTTGGGAATTCATAGCATCTTGCCTTAAGGCAACTAAGAAGCCCAGGATCTGATGACAAAAATAAAGGGGGTTTGAGGCCCGGGGGCCTCAGGCCCTCTTCCTGAGTATGAAGTAGGTCGGCAAGAAGCCCACGAGGAAGGCCACTATCACGCCGCCCACCAGGCCGCCCTTAAGGGCACTGACCCTTGCTTCCCCGGCCCTGAGGGCCTCGTTTATGGTCTTGACCGTCACCTCGGCCGTGGTGGTCCGGCCGAGCTTGTCTATGACCGTGAGCCTAATGGTGTAGTAGCCGTCCGGAAGGCCGGTCGTGTCCCAGGTGTAGCTGGTCAGGCCGGTGGCATCTATCTTCTTGCCCGCCACCTCGAGCGTAACGTTCAGGACGTTGGGCTCGTCTATGAACCAGGTTATCTTGACCTTGCCGTATACGCTGGAGCCGTTCGACGGGCTCGTTATGACCACGACCGGCGCCTTGGTATCGACCGTGAAGGTCACGGAGGCCTCACCTATGTTGCCCGATATGTCGATGGCCCTGACACGGACCGTGTGGGTTCCCTCACGGAGCCCCCTGGCCGTGTAGGGCGAGGTGGCCACGACCCAGGGGGCGCCATCTATGGATATCTCGAAGTGGTGGACGTCCGGATCGGGGGAGCTGAACTCTATGGTGACGTCGCTCGTCCCGACGATGGCCCCATCGGCCGGGCTGGTTATGGTGACGGTCGGTGGCGTCCTGTCCTCCACTAGCTCGGCCCTGTAATCTATATACAGGTAGGTGGCCACTGAGCCCCTGTTGGAGAACACCACGTAGACGGGCCTGTCCTCGTAGACCGTGAGGTCCGTTATGGAGCCGCTGCTCACGCCCTCGGCAGCGTAAAGGGCCTCGAAGGGCAGGCCGGCCAGGAACTTGTAGAAGTTCTCCTCGTCCATGACGTAGACGTCCATGTAGGTCGCCTCGGGCCCGAAGGTCCATATGTCCTCCCAGAGCCTTATCCAAGCGTAGAAGCCTATCCAGTGTGGTGCCACTATTTCGCCCTTGGCTATGGAGAACTCGAGGTTGAGCCTGTATGGGCTGAACAGGTGGTCGGCCCTCACGGTAACCTCAGGCTTGGAGGGCAGCTCCCTGTCCATGTATATCTTGAACACGTAGGTCCGTCCTTCTTCTATCCAGGCCGTTATCTCCTGGTAGCCTATCCTGGTCAGTATGAGGAACGTGTAGTTCATGCCGCCGAGATACATGGAGCAGCGGCCATACATGTCCGTGTAGTTCAGGTATGACAGGAGGGGCACCTCATACAGCCTTATTATCCAGTGGCCCCAGGCCTCGACCCTGGCGCCATCTATGGGCCTGCCAGCTGCATCGTAGACCTCGAATATGACGAGCGAGGTGTTCGTGTAGCCAGTCACCTCGGTCCTGGATATGACGTGGTCGTAGCGGCCTCCCTGCTCCCACCAGAACACGGAGGACACGTTCTTGTGCCAGCCGACCTCGTAGAGCGTCGGATTGTCGAAGTATTTGCCGGGCGTAGCAGGCTGGTCGGACGGCGGGCCCGTCGTGTCTATGTGGTGCCACTTCAGGTCCTCGGCGAAGAACTCGGCCCACTGGTGGTCCTCGCCCAGGTTTATGGTGTTGGCAGCCGGAATCAGGACGGCCCTTAGCCACACCTGCGTTATTATCGAGAACTCACCACACATTATTATGACCGAGTCGTCTGGGTTGTCGTTCAGGTTGGTCCATATCTGCCACCAGCCACGGGCCCTCCAAGTGCCCCA
>CAZVRS010000129.1:0-3063 GCA_964630115.1 uncultured Candidatus Bathyarchaeia archaeon
GGGTCGGCCCGTCACGAGTTCCTCATCCCTGCCCCGTTCAGGTCAGGCTGGGACGGCTACCTCATCCCCGGCCTCCCGGGCCCTGGTGCCAGATAAACCTTCCCGGCCATCAGGAGGCCCTGGACGGCAGCCTCTTCCTGAGGGCCCTGAGGGTCCCGGACACGTCTACCACGTGGATGGCGATCGGCTTGCCGTCGTGCTCCACCACAGAAGCTATGGCCGCCCTCACGAGCCCCATGTGCTTGTGGGAGCACCTCACTATGCCTATGCCCTTCTCGCCATCGTATTCTATGAGCTTGAGGTCGGCCCTGGAGGCACCGTCTTGGCCGAAGAGGTCCAGCAAGGCCCTCAGTATGATTTCTTCCAGCTCACGGCCATCCTCGGGCGTGTTCCCCTCGACCTTAAGGGCCAGGTAGCGCTTCCTCACCTCCCTCACGGGCAATCCCGGCCCCTCCTCACCACCCTTATGCCCGGTGCCACGAAGCTCGGGTCAAGCTTGGCCCTGTTGCGCTCCAGCATGGCCAGGGGTGTCTTGGACAGAGCGTCTAAGGCATCCTCAAACCCCAGGTCCAGCAAGGTCGCCAAGTAGGCCAGCTCCCTGGGCCTGCGCATCATCATCGGCTCGGGGGCACCGCTGCATATCACGACGGGAACGCCGTATCTCCCGGCCAAGGCCACTTCGCTTCTGAGCTTGGCCAGGAGCCTGATGCGGGCCTCGAGGGGGAGCTTGAAGATGGGCATGAGGTCTATCTCTAGGGCGCAGTTGGAGCCAGAAGCCAGCTCGGCCTCCGACCTATCAAAATACCTCTTCTTGGGCTCTAAGGGGAACATGAGGAAGTCGACACGCCTGTCCCTGGCTGCCACACGGGCTACCTCCTTGTTCTGGCACAGGACGCCTATGAACTCGAACCTGCGCCTCAGCCTCCTGAGGGCCCTGAGCAATTCGGGCCTGTTCTCAGGGGCCAGGTCAACCCTGGTGGCGAAGTCAAGCCCTACCTCAGATGCTATTTCCTTGAGCCTCGAGAGCTCACGGGCCCTCAGGCCCGGGTCCAAGGGGATGGATATGGCGTGGAAGCCCATCTTGCGTGCCCTCTCCAGGAGGGCCCTGAACTCCCCCTCGTCTCGGAAGGAACAAGCCAGGTGCATGTCGGCGAACTTCCTCAAGGCCCTTTCCTTCCTCCCGCCAATGCCTCCCTTATCTCCTCTATCTTGGAGCTGGAGAAGGAGATCTTTATCCAAATAGGATCTGAGCTCGAGAGCCTTAACTGGCCCATGAAGGCCCTTTGCTTGTCGAGCCTCACGTATAGCGAGCCACCGCTCGTCCTCCTCCTCAGGTCCCTGAGGAGCTCCAACCTGTCCTCTTCCGGGAGGCCCGATATTATGTGGTCGAAGACGGCCTGGGCGAGCTCCCTGTTCCTTATCCTGGCCTTGACGAGCCTTATCGGGTTCCCGTAGTGGCCCTTGAACTCCTTGACCTTGAACTTCACCTTGTCCCTGGCCCCCGGCGGGAGGACGGCCTTAGCGGCCTCCACGACCTTGTTTAGGTCCTCGGTGGCGTGGGCTATCAGCTCTATGTCCACCTTGGTGGCCGAGGCCCTCATCTCCCACGTGGGCTTGGTCCCGAGCCCTTATAGGCTTCGCACGCCAGCCGGGCTGGCGGCCATGAGGGCCTACTACAAGGTCGTCAGGTGCCCTAAGTGCGGTTGGCTCCAAGTCACGTCGGCCGAGAAGGCGACCAGGTGCAGGAGATGTGGCTCGACCATAAGCCTGGAGGCCTCCGAGCCCTTGGCCGTAGCTGCGACGGCATCTGAGGCCAGGGAGAAGCTGCTGGCCCTGAAGGCTAAGCTTAAGAAGCCCAGGGGGAAGCCCTAGGTCGATGAAGGAGATATGGCTCCCCTACGGGAAATCCAAGGTCAAGGTGGAAGTGCCCGAGGACAACTTGTTGGGCATCGTAGAGCCCAGGCACTTCGAGGGGGCACCCGATCCCGAGGCCGAGGTCAGGAGGGCCCTCTCGGAGCCCATAGGGACCGATGTCCTGTCCTCCATGGTCAAGCCGGGCGATAAGGTCGTCATAACGGCCGAGGACCACACCAGGCCATCGCCATCCTGGCTCATGATACCGCCCATCCTCGACGAGCTGAACAGGGCTGGCGTGGAGGACGAGGACATAACGGTCCTCTTCGCCTGTGGGACGCACAGGGCCGTGAGGCCGGATGAGGCCGAGAGGCTGCTAGGGCCCGAGGTCCTCAAGCGTGTCAAGGTGCTGAGCCACGATTGCAGGTCGCCCGACCACGTCTTCATAGGCGAGACGAGCTTCGGCAACAAGGTAGAAGTGGACAAGGTCTTCGCCGAGGCGGACGTGAGGATACTCACGGGCGATGTCGACCTCCACTACTACGCTGGCTATGGGGGCGGCCGGAAGAGCGTCCTGCCGGGCGTCTCGTCCCTGAGCACGATAAGGTTCAACCACGCCATGCTCCTCCACCCGAAGGCCAAGATGGGCGTCTTGGAGGGCAACCCCGTCCACGAGGACATGATGGAGGCAGCCGAGCTGGCAGACGTCGATTTCATACTGAACGTGGTCATGAACGCCGAGAACCAGGTCGTCAGGGCCTTCGCTGGCGACCTGAAGGATGCCTTCTTCAGGGGCGTGGAGCTCGTGGACCAGATATACAAGGTGCCCGTGGAAGAGAGGGCGGACATAGTGATCGTGAGCCCCGGCGGCCACCCGCACGACATAGACCTCTACCAGGCTTACAAGGGCATCCACACGGCCCTGGAGGCCGTTAAGGAAGGCGGCGTCGTGCTGGCCCTGGCAGATTGCCCGGAGGGGCACGGCCACAAGGTCTTCTTCGAGTGGATGACCAAGTTCAAGACCCTCGAGGAGATGGAAGAGGAGATCAGGAGGAACTTCGTCCTCGGGGGCCACAAGGCATACTACCTCATGAAGGCGCTTGAGAAAGCCCACATAATACTCGTGTCAAGCATGCCGAGCGACATGGTGAGGGATGTTTTCAGGCTCGAGCCTGCCCGTGATTGGAGGGAGGGGCTGGAGAAGGCCTT
>CAZVRS010000130.1:0-3046 GCA_964630115.1 uncultured Candidatus Bathyarchaeia archaeon
AGGGCGTAGAGATGGGCGGGGGCCAGCTCATCTTCGTGGGCCTCGGCCTACACGATGAGGAGGGCATGACGCTAAGGGGCCTGAGGGTGGCCAGGGAAGCAGATGTGGTCTTCTTGGAGCTCTACACGAGCCTCATGCCGGGCCTGTCCGTCAGGAGGCTGGAAGAACTGGTGGGGAAGCCCATAAGGGTGGTCGATAGGCGTGTCCTAGAGGAGGAAGACGCAGAACCCCTGATATCGGAGGCCCTGAGGGGGCGCAAGGTGGTCTTGCTGGTCCCAGGGGACCCCATGATAGCCACCACGCACGTGGCCGTCCGCCTGAGGGCGGAGGAGGCTGGCGTCAGGACCTCCGTCGTGAGCGGGCCCAGCATATTGAACGCCGTCGTGGCCCTGACGGGCCTCCAATCCTACAGGTTCGGGCGGGTGGTGACGATAACTTATCCCGAGGGGGGCATCCTGTCTAGGACGCCCTACGAGGTCCTATGGGAGAACAAGGCGAGGGGCCTTCATACCATATGCCTCCTAGACGCCAGGGCTGAGGAAGGCATATACATGACCGTTAGGGAGGGCCTAGAAATAATGCTGAAGCTGGAGGAAGAGCTCGGGAAAGGTCTCCTTGGGCCGGACAGCCTGGCAGTTGGGATAGCTAGGGCTGGCTCACCCGAGCCCGTCGTGAAGGCCGACAGCATAAGGGCCCTCATGGAATACGATTTCGGGCCCCCGCCCCACACGCTAGTCTTCCCGGCCGACCTCCACTTCCTCGAGGCAGAGGCCCTTAAGGTCCTGGCGGGGGCACCCGACCGGGTGATCGGGCGTGGGGCTTGAGGGAGAAGCCCGCAGGCTGGCCGAGAAATACGTGGCCAACTTGGACGTTGCCTTCTCAACGCTGAAGCTGGCCCGGGCAAGCGGGGGCGTGAGGAAGGAGGACCTCGATTACGTCTTGGACATGGCCAAGCGCTACCACGAGGACGCAAGGGGCTTCCTCAGGGCCGGGAGGCCCCTGACGAGCATAGCAGCTTCTTCCTACGCAGAAGGCCTCTTAGATGCCCTTAGGTTCCTGGGGCTCGTCGAATTCAGGTGGCCAGGTCAGGAAGGCCGTTGAGAACTGCTTCCCTTCTCCCACTTGAGGGCTGGCCTGAACTTGTAGCCGTATTCTATCACGCCCGATGGGCCGTGGGCCCTGATGCGCCTGAGCGTGGCCTCGACCTCTAGGCCAGGCCTCAGGTCCTCGGGGCCGCAATCAACTATCTGCCCCAGCACCTTCACGCCTTCCTCGAGTTCTATCAGGCCCACTATGTAGGGCCTGAACTCCTCCAGGTCGGAGGGAGGCCTCCTTATGACCGTGTAGGCAAGGAGGCGGCCCCGGCCGCTCAGGACGACCTCCTCCATGTCCCTCGAGCCACACCTGGGGCAGGTCGGCCTCCTCGGGTGGTATATGGCCCCGCAGGAACGGCACCTGCTGCCCAGGAGCCTATACTTGTGGGGTATCTCACGCCAGAACCTCGGGACGCTCATGCAACCACCTCCCACCTGGCCAATACGTGGACGCACGAAACGGAGCCGAGGCCGCACATGTTGTGCGTTAGGCCCACCTCGGCCCCATTCACCTGGTTCTTGCCGGCCTCCCCCCTGAGCTGCCAGACGGCTTCCACGGCTTGGTATAGGCCCGTGGCGCCCCAGGGGTGCCCCCGCCCCTTGAGGCCGCCCATGGTGTTCACAGGCCAATCGGCGCCGATCGCTATCTGGCCTTCCTTGACCAGCTTCCAGCCCTCCCCACGCCCGGCCAAGCCTATTTCCTCCAGGGCCAGGATGCCCACAACGCTCGTGGTGTTGTGAACCTCGAAGAAGTCCACGTCCTTCAGGCCCACCCGGGCCTTTTCAAGGGCCCTATCGGCCGCCAGCCTCAAGGACCTTATGGACAGCAGGTCATCACGCTCGCTCAAGCTCATCCTCGAGCACGCCACCTCCGAGGCCAAGATGGCCACCGGCGCATCCGACATGCGCCTGGCATCGCCGGGCTCGCAGAGGACCACGGCAGCAGCACCGTCCCCTATGCCAGCCGTGTCGAACAGCCTTATGGGGTCAGCGACCAAGGGGGAGCCCATGATGGCCTTCACGTCTATCGGGAACGGATACTGTGCGTATGGGTTGTTGGCGGCGTTCCTGTGGTCGTTCACGGCGAAGAGGATTATGTCCTCGTAATCGGCCCCGTAGCGCTCCATGTAGAGCCTGGTCAATATGGCGCAGAGGCCCGGGATGGTTACGCCCGAGTGGAAGGTCGTCCTTGCGTCCTCGAAGAGCATGCCCACACGCTCGACCTCCTGGACCATGACGTCCGTCATCTTCTCGACCCCGCAGGCCAGGACGGCCCTCGAGGAGCCGGAGGTCACGTCCATGGAAGCCTGGTGCAGCGCCAGCGAGCCAGAGGCATCGCCAGCCCTGACCTCAACGGCCTTTATGCCCTCGAGGGCCAGGGCATCCGCCAGGAGGGCCGCTAGATTGCCTTGCTCGTTCATCAGTTCTGAAGCTGCGTTGCCCAGGTAGATCGCATCTACGTCCGGGTTCCCGGCGTCCTCAAGGGCCTTAAGGCAGGCCTCAACGGCCAGGTCGAGGACCGACTTGCCCCAGTGCTCCCTGACCTTGGTGCAGCCGACCCCTACTATGGCTGGCGGGGCCTTCATCTCAACAACTTACCTCTGAACCTGGCGTATGAGGCGTAATCCAGGTATTTCTTCCTCTCGAGGAAGGCCCTGACGGGTGGTGCGAGGCCCCTCTTCTCCTCTATGGCGTCTTGGACCACGAAGCTGAAGGCATCTGAGCCAGCTCCCGAGCCGTAGGAGACCATGAGTATCCTGTCGCCCGGTTCAGCTACGTCTAAGGTGGCCGCCAGGCCTAAGGGCGAGCTTCCCGAATAGGTATTGCCTATGTAGGGGACGAGGAGGCCCGGCTCAAGCTTCTTCCTGTCTATCCCTAGCATCTTGGCGGCCTTCAACGGGAACTTCGTGTTCGGCTGGTGGAAGACGGCCCAATCGAAGTCCTCCGGCCCT
>CAZVRS010000131.1:0-3043 GCA_964630115.1 uncultured Candidatus Bathyarchaeia archaeon
GTAGGAGAGCTTCCCGTCCTCAACGACCAGCTGGCCTGACTTGACCACGTGGACCACGAGGTTCGAGCCCAGCCTGTATCCCAGGTGATCATGGCCCGGGATGTCGAGGACCACTAGGTCGGCTTTCTTGCCCACTTCTATGGAGCCCACACGGTCCGACATCCCTATGGCGTAGGCAGCGTTCAACGTGGCAGCCGATAGGGCCTCGGCCTGCGTCATCTTCATGCAGTAGCAGGCCAGGGCCATGACGGCCTGGAGGCTCTCGACCGGGCAGTTCGGGTTGAAATCGGTTCCCAGGGCCACCGGGACCCCGAGCTCTATCATCTTCCTGGCATCGGCAAAACGGCCCAACATGGTCGTTAGAGGAGAGGCGGGCAGCAGGACGCCAGCGACGCCCGCCCTCGCCATGGCCTTAAGCCCTCCCTCGGAGGAGCACAGAAGGTGGTCGGCTGAAGCAGCCTTCAGCTCGGCCGCCAGGGAAGCTCCTCCCGTGTCCGAGAACTCATCGGCGTGCAGCTTCGGCTTTAAGCCGTGCTTCAGGCCAGCGGTCAATATGGCCTTGGCCTGCTCCCTGCTGAAGACCCCCCTCTCGCAAAAAACATCGCAGAAGGAAGCCAGGCCTCGCTCGGCCACTTCGGGCAGCATCTCGTCTATCACGAGCCTGACGTAATCGTCCGGCCTGCCCTTATACTCGGGCGGCACGGCGTGGGCGCCCAAGAAGGTCGGGACAACGTCAACAGGGTGTCTCTTGCCCGCCTTCCTGAGGGCCCTGAGGCACTTAAGCTCATCTTCGACCGTCAAGCCATATCCGCTCTTCGCCTCGACCGTGGTGGTCCCGTGGAGGAGCATTAAGTCGAGCCTCTTGAGGCACTCCCTGACGAGCCCCTCCTCCGAAGTGGCCCTGGTGGCCCTGACGGTCCTCATTATGCCGCCTCCACGGGCCAGTATCTCCATGTAGGAGAGGCCCCTGACCTTCATCTCGAGCTCCTCAGGCCTGAAGCCCCCGGGGCCAAAGACGAGGTGCGTATGGGGGTCCACGAAGCCTGGGACGACCGTCATGCCGGATACGTCGAGTTCTTCCCGGGCCCTGAAGGAGCGCCTTATCTCCCTGGTCCTCCCCACGGCCAAGATGAGGCCGTCCTTGATGGCCACGGCCCCGTCCCTGATGACCTTCAGCTGGCCGAGCCTGTGGCCCGTGAGGGGGGCTGGCCCGACGGGCGTGGCGAGCTCCGAGGCATGATATATGATCAGGTCGGCCTCCCGGGCCCTCAGGAAGGCCACCTCCCCATGGCCTTAGCCAAGGCGACCTCCATTATGTCGTCTTCATCGAAGTCCTCGACCTGGAGGTAATACCTCACCAGGTCAATCAGGGCCTTCAGGGGGATCGGCCCGCAGAACTCGGCCCCTACCACGGGCACGCCGAACCTCCTGGCCTCGAGGCGGACGAGCTCCATGACCCGGTAGAGCGGCGTCCTGTCCGGGTTCGATATGACCATGCCGACCTGGACGTTGCCCGTCCTGGGCACGTAGACGCCTATGGCCTTCACGTCGGATAGCCCTCCCTTCTCCGAGTGGAGGGCCCTAGCTATCTTCCTGGCCACCCTCAGGTCCGATGTGCCGAGGTTCACGTTGAAGTTTATTATGGGCTTCCTGGCCCCGACGGCCGTGGCACCGGCCGTTGGGTGCGGCCTCCTGGGCCCGAAATCCGGCTCACGGCCCGGCTTGGCCATCATCTCCTCCAGCTTCTCGAACTCCCCCTCACGTATCCAATCCAGGCTCCTCCTCTCGGGCCTGGTGGCAGCTTCAGCGTAGAAGTAGACGGGCACCCCGCATTCCTCAGCGAACCTGCGGCCGAACTCCCGGGCCAGCTCAACGCAGTATTCCATGTCGGTCCCGGCCAGGGGGACGAACGGGACCACGTCGACGGCCCCTATCCTCGGGTGCTGGCCTCTGTGGTATCTCATGTCTATGCGTTCAACGGCCACCCTGGCGGCCTTCAGCATGGCCTCTAGGACCGATCGACCTTCGCCAGCGAAGACCACCACGAGCCTGTTGTAGTGCTCATCGTAGGTGTAATCCAGGACGAAAACGCCTTCCACGGACCTTATGGCCTCAAGTATGGCCTTGACGACCTCTGGATCCGAAGTGCTGAAGTTTGGGGTGCAGCACACCAGGCCCAAATCTCTCACCCGGCCTGGACGGGCGTCCGTGAAGGGTTAAAACTTGGGCCCGTCAGCAGGGCCCGGTGGAGGCGTTGGAGGTCAAGTCCATCCACCACATCGGCATAGCCGTCGAGGACCTGGGCAAGGCCCTGGAGTTCTTCTCGGGCCTCCTGGGCCTCAAGGTCGAGAAAACGGTCGTCGTGGAAGAACACGGCATGAGGGCCGCCTGGCTGAAGGCCGGTCCAGTGTGGCTTGAGCTCATGGAGCCCCTGGGGCCCGAGGGGCCCGTGGCTAGGTTCCTGGCCAAGCGTGGGGAAGGCATCCACCACGTGGCCATAACGGTCGAGGACATAAGGGCCTCCTGCGAGGAGCTGAGGAAATCCGGCGTTGAGCTGGTCTACGAGGAGCCAAAGGTGGCCTTGGACGGCTCCTTATACAACTTCGTCCACCCGAAGTCGGCCCACGGGGTCCTCATAGAGCTGAGGCAGGAGGCTGGCGGATAGGCCTTTTATGGCCGGGCGGCCCGGTTGGTTAGGTGCGGCCATGCCGGAGGAAAAGGGCTTCGAGTTCCTGGAGCACACTGCCGACCAATACGTGAGGGCCTACGGGCCGGACCTGAAGGCGGCCTTCGAGGAAGCTGCCAAAGGGCTCTTCGCCACCATGACGGACCTATCGACCATCAGGCCCGAGGTGGAAGTGGAGATAGAGGTAGAAGGGGATGATCTGAAGGCCCTGCTCTATAACTGGCTGGAGGCCCTGTTGGTCAAGTTCGATACGGAAGGGCTCCTCTTCTCGGACTTCGAGGTGCTTGAGATATCCGGTCCTGAGGGAGGGCCTTACAAGCTGAAGGCCAGGGCCAGGGGGGAGCATTTTGACCCGGA
>CAZVRS010000132.1:0-3008 GCA_964630115.1 uncultured Candidatus Bathyarchaeia archaeon
TCTATCTCGCCAGCCCTTATGCGGGTCGTGGATATGGGCTTCCCGTCCTCGGCTAAGACCATCGGTATGACGACCAGCTTGAGCGGCCTTAGGCCCCTCTGGGCCCTCAGCCTGTTGAGTTCCTCGGCCTTGGGGGCCGTTTCCTCGCTCACCACTATGGCCTCGAAGCCGCCGTCCCACAGGGCTGGCCCATACGGGTCATTTATGGCCACGACCTCCGTCCTGTGGATTTGGCCTTCATGTAGTATGAAGGCCAAGAGCTCTTCCAGCCGCTCCTTATAAGGTGCCACTTCGTGGGGCTTGCCCATCTCCGCCACGAACTCGTCCGTGGTGAGGCCTATGACGACCTTCTCGCCTACCTCGTAGGCCTTCCTAAGAAGGGCCTTGTGCCCTTCGTGGAGCATATCGAACGTGCCAGCCACCCCCACGAGCCTGAAGGGCCTATCCGGCAAGCACGCTCACCTCCCGACCTCCACCAGCTCGGCGGGCCTCCAGCAGGCATCCAAGACGTATATATTGGCTTCGGGCAGGAAGCGCCTGAACACGGCCAGGGCCTTGGCCAGTTCTTCCTCGTCCCTCGCTATGGCGTGGACGGCCTCCCCTATCATGTTCTGGGCACAGTAGAGGCCTTCTGACCTAAGGGCCTCCATCAGGGCCCTTGTCCGGGCCGTTGAGAGACCGCTTTCTAGGGCGAACCGCCTGCAGGCCTCCATGAACACCTCGAGGCAAGGATCGCTCAGTATAGCCTCGAGGGCCTTCCGACCGGCCGAGTTTATCCGGTCCTTCCCGGCCGTCCTGACGAGGACCTCCCTGGTCTCTATCGGCCCGAAGACGCCTGAAATGACCTTGAGGCCCTTTGGGACGGGTATCCTATCTATCAGGGCCCTCCCCGGCCCCCCGGGCTCCACGGTTATTATGCAGGGGCCACCGAGCATTAGCGGCCCCACGGTCCCGAGGCCCGTCTTGCACCTGATTTCGGCCGCATGGGCCATCCTCCCCAATTGGTTGTAGGTCAGCTTTAGGCCCAACACGGCCGATAGCGCCAGGGCAGCCGTCAGGGCACCGGCAGCACTCGTCCCGAAGCCGCAGGCCATGGGGACCGGTATGGTGTGGGACACCTGGACCAGATAGCTCCCGCCGTCCAGCGATAGGATTTCCTCCACGACCGCCCGGGTGGTCCTCGCCTCGTGCTCCCGACCGTTTATCCTTATCCTCACCTCCGTCCTATCTGCCTCCCTGACCTCGACCAGGGTTTCTATCCCGGCGTTGAGGGTGAAGCCTCCTCCTCTGGCACCTATGAGCTCTAGGTCGCTCAGGGGCCTCCCGTCCGGGCCTGTATCGCATATTTCGAAGAAGCTGGAGAGGCCAGCTGGCGATACGGCCCTGGCGAACGGCAGGCGCCATCACCTCCCACGGCCCTGGAACAGGTGCGGGAAGGCCCTCGAGCAGGCCTCAAGTATGGGCGGGCCGAGGGCCACGAGGAAGGGTATCTCGGTCGAGAAGGTCCAGGTCATCCATATGCCGGCTGCGTAGAACGGGAGCTTGAAACCTCCTCCGGCCGCCAGGGGGAGCACGAAGAACTGGCTGAATAACCACACGAATATGCCTATCCACGTGCTCCCGACCAGCAGGCCCAGGACGGAACCAACCTGGTAGCCCTTCCACTTGGGCGTTATCTTTAGGGAGGCCAGGAGGAAGGCAAGTGCTATGGCACAGGCCGCAGCGAAGATCAAGCCCACGCCGGGACTCATGAGCCCCCCGGAGCTCAGCAGGGCCGCCAAGGCAGCTGGGGCTACCGTGCCAGCCGTCCCCACGGCCACGGCATCCTGGCTCCTGAGGTCCCTGCGGGACAACCAGCCTATGATGTAGAAGCAGAGGAAGTTGGCTGGCACGCCCGCTAGGAGGCTGAGGAGGGCGTTCCCGTGTATTACCATGTCGCTTATGAAGATACCCACGGCTGCCCCGAGCCCGCCCACCAGCGGGCCCAAAACGGCCGAGAAGATGGCAGGTATGATGACGACCGGCCAGAACCGGACCACGCCCACCACGGGGCAGACCAGGCCCAGCCAGGCCAGTATGCCGAAGCCAGCGTAGAGGGCCGCACAGATGGCGGCTGCACTCACGTCTAGGGCCCTGAGCCGGGGGCCTGCCATGCGGACCGCCGGGTAAGATGACCCCATGAGCCAGATATTTATTTCGCAAGAAATCTATATAGAGGTATAGAGATCAGGTCAGAGGAACAAGTCTTGTTCCCTCGGCCTTATGAGCTCCCTGGCGGTGGCCTCCTCCGAGGGCCTGTAGGGGTAGCCCCTTATTATGACGACCGGTATGCCCTCGTCTGCCTGCCCCATGACGAGCTCGGCTGCCGAGGCCAGCTCGTCGGCCACGGCGACCTGCGTCACCCTGAGCGTGTAGCCGAACAGGTCCACGTCGCCCCTCCTGTCCCATATTGGCTCTAGGCCCGACACTCCTATGGCCACGTTTATCGTCCCACGCCTGAGGGGGCGGCCGTGTGTATCGCTTATTATGACGGCTACATCACGGCCGGTGAGCTCCCTTATGCGCTCCCTTATCCTCCTGGCCGAGGCATCTGGGTCCTCGGGCAGGAGGGCCACACGGTCTTCACCGGGCACGTTCGACCGGTCGACGCCTGCGTTCGCACAAACGAAGCCGTGCTTAGTCTCGCATATCAAGTGCCCGTCCCCCATCCGTGCTATGGAGCGGCTCTCACGCAGGACGACCTCCACGAGCTTCGGGTCCTTGCCCGTGGCCTCGGCCACGTTCTTTGCGAACTCCGAGGGCACTACGTCAGATAAGTTGATCACACGCCCCTCGGCCCTCGAGACTATTATGTGCGACACGACCACTATATCCCCGTCCTTTATGCCCACTCCCTCACGCTCGGCTGCCTTGCATATGAGGGCCCCTATGTCGTCGCCCTCCTTCACTATCGGTATGGTCTCCAGGCCCATGATGCGTATCTCCTTCATGGCCGCAAGATGGGGGCC
>CAZVRS010000133.1:0-2994 GCA_964630115.1 uncultured Candidatus Bathyarchaeia archaeon
ATGGCCAACTTGGAGAAATCGGCCAGCCTGGCCCAGAAGTTGAGGTAGCCTCCCATGGCCTCAACACGGTCCAAAAGGGCGCCCTCCCGGCTGACCAGCTCGTTTATGGCGGATGCCAGCCCAGAGGCAAGCTCCTGGGGCTTCCTGCCCGCAAGCCTGGCGAGTTCAAAACATACATTGGTCGTCAGGTCCCCGAACTCAAGCTTCTGCGGGAGCATAAGCTTGGCCTTAACCTCCCCGCAGGAAGGCAGGCCGGAAAGGGCGCTCGACAGCAGCCTCGAGCACTCCGACCTAAACGTGCCGAAGGGGTTCTCGGAAACCTCAGGGCGCCCGGCGTGGTGGGTCAAAGGCCCCTCCACCTCAACGCTTATCCCCCGGGGTTCCTTATGAACGCTGGGGGCCCGTAGCTCAGCCTGGATAGAGCGGCGGCCTCCGGAGCCGTAGGTCCCGGGTTCAAATCCCGGCGGGCCCGCCAAGCAGGTCAGGTCCCGAAGCTGGCCAAGAGCTCCATCTCGTCCGTCCTAAGACCTCCCACGCCGAGGCCCGGCCTATCCGGCAGCGTCCTGACGCCCTCCTTGACCTCGCTCCCGCCCAAGGCCACGTCCTTGGCCAGAAGGATGTCGGAATCCAGGTCGGCATAAGATATGGCCTTCAGGGCAGCGGCCAGGTGGACGCCAGCCGTTATGGCGAGCCTCCCCTCGCCCCCGCAGCCCACCATGAGACCCACTCCAGCTGCCTCGGCCACGTGAGCTATCCTAAGGGCCTCGGAAATCCCCCCGCACTTCATCAGCTTTATGTTTATGAGGTCGACGGCCTCCATCTTAACAGCCCTTAGGGCGTCCTTAGGCCCGAGGACGGCTTCGTCAGCCATGATGGGCACGGGGCTGGCCTTCTTCACCTCGGCCAGGCCCCTCAGGTCGTGGGCCGGGACGGGCTGCTCCACGAAGGCCACGTCCAGCCTGCCCAAGGCCCTGACGGCCTCCTTGGCCTCTTGGACGGACCAGGCCTGGTTGGCGTCAACCCTCAGCTCAACATCGCCTCCCACGGCGTCCCTGACGGCCCTCACACGCTCTACGTCCTCCCTGAGGCCCGTCCCCACCTTCAGCTTGAGGGCCCTGAACCCCATTTCCACGGCCTTAAGGGCATCCGAGGCCATCTCGGAAGGCTCCTTAATGCTTATCGTTATGTCCGTGATGACCTGGTCCCTGTAGCCCCCGAGCAGGCGGTAAATGGGCCTGTTGGCCACCTGGCCCATTATATCGAACAGGGCCATGTCCACGGCGGCCCTGGCGGCGGGGCAATCCGGGGCCAGCTTTAGCATCAGCTCCCTTACCGCCTCGGTCCTGAGGGGGCACATCCCCACGAGCCCACGGCCTATGGCCTCTAGGGCCCTCAGGGATGCCTCAAACGTCTCGCCCGTAACCCTCGGGAGAGGCGAGCACTCCCCTAGGCCGATGGGGCCGAAGTCCGTTTCCAGTTCCACGAAGAGGTTCTTTGATGCGTGGCTGACGCCCAGGGCCGTCCTGAACGGCTCCCTGTAGGGTAGCTCGGCTGACCATATCCTGACGGCCCTTATGCCCACCGCCACGCACCCTGGCGGTAATATTAGGGGGGAAGGTATTTTTACACGGATTCGGACAGCTCCTACCGGGTGGTGACGTGGTCAGGAGGGCCATAATATTAGGTGCAGCTGGCAGGGATTTCCACGTATTCAACATGAAGTTCAGGGACAACCCGGACTACGAGATAGTGGCCTTTTTGGCCACCCAGCTGCCCGGGATCGGCGGCCGGACCTACCCGCCCGAGCTGGCCGGGCCCAGGTACCCGAACGGCATAAGGATATACGATAGACAGGAGAAACCCCTCCCCCAACTGGCCCGAGAGCTAAAGGCCGACGAGGTCATACTGGCCTACAGCGATCTGGAGAACGACGACGTGATAGAGGAGGCCTACGAGGCCTTCAGGGCCGGCCTTGACTTCAAGCTCGTGAACCCGTTGGACACCATGCTTGAGGCAAAGAAGCCCGTGATATCCGTCTGCGCTGTCAGGACGGGTGCCGGCAAGAGCTCCGTGGTCAGGAGGGTGGCACGCATCCTGCTCGAGAAGGGCGTGAGGCCCGTGGACGTGAGGCACCCCATGCCATACGGAGACCTCAGGGAACAGGTCTGCCAGGTCTTTAAGAGCCTGGATGACGTGGACGCCCAGCGGTGCACCATAGAAGAGCGGGAGGAATTCGAACCCATGATAAGGATGGGCGTCCCGGTCCTCGCTGGCGTGGACTACGAGCGTGTGCTCAGGATGGCCGAGGAGGAAGGCGACGTTATAATATGGGATGGGGGGAACAACGACCTCCCCTTCTTCAAGCCCGACCTGCACATAGTCGTGGCCGACCCGCTGAGGCCGGGGGCCGAGCTGAGGGCCTACCCGGGCGTCCTGAACGCCATGATGGCCGATGTCCTGGTCATCAACAAGGTCAACATGGCGGACAGGAAGGCCGTTGAAACTGTCAAGAAGAACCTCAGGAAGCTGAACGAGAAGGCACCGATAATAGAGGCCGAATCGGTGGTGAAGGTGGACAAGCCCGAGCTCGTCAGGGGCAAGAAGGTCCTCGTCGTGGAAGATGGGCCATCCGTGACGCACGGCCACCTCGGCTACGGGGCCGGTTATGCAGCTGCCAAGGCGTATGGGGCAGCCGAGATAGTCGACCCGAGGCCCTACGCCGTCGGCATCATAAAAGAGGCCTACGAGGAATACCCACACATGAAGGAGGTCGTGCCAACCATGGGCTACAGGGACGAGCAGGTAAGGGACCTGGAGGCCACCATAAACGCCGTGCCCTGCGATGCCGTCGTGCTCGGGACGCTCTGCGACCTAACACGCATAATGAGGATAAACAAGCCCGTGGTCTACGTGAGCTACGAGATAAGGGAGCTCACCAAGCCCGATTTAGCGGACATAATAGGGCGCTTCCTGGCCGAGAAAGGGCTGGCGTGA
>CAZVRS010000134.1:0-2960 GCA_964630115.1 uncultured Candidatus Bathyarchaeia archaeon
CATAGAGCGAGGCACAAAGCATGCCTGGGTAGCCTATCTAACGCCATACACGGCTAAGCTGATAATGGAACTATACGAGCAAGGTGAGCGGGTAACCAGATTCGGCGTCGAGAACATCACGAGACGCTTCAAGATGATAAGGGGCCGTAGGCCTGATGGAAAGCCCATAGTGATGCCCTTGAGGCTGAAGTACATACGGAAGTTCGCCATGAATATGATGAGGAAGAACGGCTTAGACAAGGACGTAGTGCAGTTCCTAGCTGGTGAGAAGCCTAAGGGCATAGATGAAAAGCACTACTTAGACCTTGAGATGCTCGCTGACAGCCAATACCCGAGGTACGTGGCTTACCTGGAGAAACTGAGAGCACGGGCGGGCCTCTAACATCCCTCTATTTTTCTCGCTAGCTAACTCAAATGCGAGCTTTTGCTCTCACACATGCTATTCATCTAATAGTCTGAGGGTTCTAATGTGCTGAGGAAACACTCGCTCCACGAGATCCCGTGCATTCTCCCCTCAGCCTGGATAGGTATTCGTGGTATTCTTTCACCTTGTCCTCGGAGAACGGGCTAACCACCTTGATGCTGGGCACCCTGACGCCTAGCTCTTTGTCTAGGCTGTAGATGATGCTGATCCCCAGGTATTCTGCCACCGCCACCAAGTAGCCATCCCAGGACTCCACGCTGAAATCGGCGGCGTATGTCAGAGCCTCGACAGCCAGCCGGGGTGGGACATCCGGGAAGAACGCGGGCGAGTATGTCTCGAGGAGACCAACCAGCACGTCTCTCACGGGCTTCCTCGGAGCCCTGAGATACCTCGTGGCTATATGATAAGCCCCGAGCACACACGTCACGGGCACCTTAGCCCTGACCTCCTGCCTCAGCACGCTCGTGAGAAACTCGATAGCCTCCTCCTTCAGAGGATTCTCGAAGCAGGTCGGGACTACTATGCTGACATCGACCACGCCTTCAACGTAGGCCGAGCTTCCTCTCGGCATATTCACGGCTCATCCACTTCCAGCTCTCCTCGCCCTCCTCAGTAAAAGGCTTTATTCTCATAGAGCTTGCTAACTCTCTCCACCGCTTGACACGCTCCTTAAGCGCCTCGGGCGATAGATCGATGCTGAGTTCGCCATCTACCCATACACCATTCTCCTCGAGCCGGATGAGGTGGGCATCGACATCTGCCTTACGCATCTCCTCCACGAACTCTGCCCAGCGCTCGAGGAAGAATCCTGAGCCCTTCTTCAGGAGCAGCTTCTGGTCCTTGAAGCGTGCACACCTCTCCTCAAGTCGCTCGGGTAGGACCACGAACAGCACGGCGATCTTGGGCTTCCTCTCCTTCTTGGCATATCTCACCATATGCATTATCATGTCTCTTGGGCTTATCCACATCCTCTCGACATCGTATATCTCTCGGCCAGCTAGCTCATGAACGAGTTTCACGAGCTCCCTTGTAGCCAGGCACCCGTGGAATTCGTCGAGCGTGTGACACTCACCAAAGCCGAGGAACCTCTTGACTGGACTGAAGAACCCGACATCTACTCTCTTGAGCCAGCGTCGCCTGCCCTTCCTGCCCGGCAGCACCTTACTGGGCTCAAGGGGCTTATCGAAGGGCACACGGGCCTCCGGTATGGCTAGCAGTCCCAGGTTGTCGGCGGCCTTCATCAGTACGTATTGGAGCCAGCCGTGGAGGTTCTCACTCACCATAATATTATAATTCCTAAGTGCCTCACGAGACACTACCCCGTTCGCTAGGAGTTGGCCCATGATACGGGCGGCCTCAAGCGCCAAGGCTTTTCCGGATACTGATCTCAAAACGCTCACCCATACCATTCTTAGAACACCATCTTACTTAAGTGCTCACGCCGGCACGGCCAGGGCAGCAAAGGAGGACGGAGATGGCTACTATCTTCAGCACCAGCACCCGCTCCCTCGTAGGGCATAAAAATCCCAAATATCCATGTGAGGTAAAAACGGTGCCATCTCCCACTAAAATTCTGATAATAAGTTGGTGCGTGTTATGAGCTATGGAGAATCTTAGAACGCGACCCTTTTAACAATTTATTTACTCGCCTGAACAACGCCCTTGCCGCAAGCAAGTACTCAATAGCGTCATCCTTGCTGGCGGCTTTTAGGCTTAACATCACGAGCTCGTGTATCTCCTCCACTAATAGCCTGACTTCTGGCTCTCTGAGCCAGGGGACCTGAGAATACGAATCCTCAGTACTAGCTTCTAATGCTTCCTCGTCTGTATCACGGCCCAGAAGGTAGAGAGTTCTAGAAGTACCCTTAGCTGACGTAACATTGAGCTTGACCGGGTTGGTAGAGGGACCTGATAGCAGAGGTGCTCTCGTTGTTCGCTCAAATTGCTTACATGCCTTCTCGATGGAAGCTATCATGGATTGATGCCACGTAATCACGACCTGAACAATGTCCTTAAGTGCCTCAAGGGCTTCTACGAGTTCCTGATGTCTTAACGATCCTGAGGATTTCATCCTACCCACGCCCAATCACCTTCAGGTGTCTTAGCTATCCGGCCGAGCTCTCTGAGGCGCTCAAAGGCCTTCCTGGCCTCTTCTTTGCTCGCCCTAAGATCCATAGCTGTCTTTATAGCCCATTCAAGGCTGAAGACCCCTTTTAACCTCAACCTGCGCTCGAACTCGGACCAGAAGCCGAAGGGAAGCGTGTTTTCACATAGTTTACCCTGAGGACTAAGCCCGGCCTTCTTTCCGGCATCTGAGGGTTTCGGTAAGGCCGGTAAGAGCGGTAAATGAGTCTCCTTGGTTGAGGGAGTCTCGCTTTTGCCCTCCTGATGTCTCACTGATTGAGTCCGTTCTTGGCCGCTCTCGCTGAAGGAGAGTAGCTTACCGCTCTTACTAACCTTACCGAAGGCCTGGAGCACTAACGAGAGGGTGCTGAGTTCCTCGGTCGTGAGGTACTTCTTAGCGAGCCTCCAGAGC
>CAZVRS010000135.1:0-2887 GCA_964630115.1 uncultured Candidatus Bathyarchaeia archaeon
TCGGGCAGGGTGTCGTCCTTCCGGCCCACGCCCTCACGGCACTGTATCATGCGCTCCAGGTTGTAGATGCGCTCGCCCGTCTTCAGGATCTCGTCGGCCGTCCAATCCCAGCCCGTGCAGGCCGTCATGGCCCTGGCGAAGTCGTCCGGCGTGAGGGCGAACGTGACGAACTTGCAGACGAGCGAGCTGTCCACGAAGGCGAAGTAGTTCTGGAAGAATATGCACATCTCAGCCTTGCCCTCGGTCGTCAGCGGGTCCATCTTCTTCGGGACGCCCAGGACCTCGGGGGCTATCATGTAGGCCCTGAGGTGGCAACCGCCCCTGACGTTCGTGGCGTAGGCTAGTGCGTGGCCCCAGAAGGCCCTGGGCTCGTAGGCGGGTAGGCCGAGGCCCTTGACGGCCATTATGAGCTTCTCGGAGCCCTTCCCTATCTTCTCGGCTGCCCTGTGCCACCCCTCGGCCAGTAGGTCGCCTAGCTTGCCCTTCCTGAGGGCTATGCGCTTGACGAGTTCTACCATGGCCTCGTGGTTCCCGAACGTCAGCTCCAGGCCGTCCGTATCCTCCTTCGTCAGTATGCCACGCTCGTAGAGCTCCATGGCCCACCCTATTATGTTGCCCGTGGAGATGGTGTCGAGGCCATACTTGTTGCAGAGCATGTTGGCCGCATGGATGGCGTCCAGCCTGAAGACGCCGCAGTTGGAGCCGAAGGCCCAGACGGTCTCATACTCGGGCCCCTCGCCCACCACGCCAGCATACGGGCCCGTCGAGATGGCGCAGAAGCGGGCGCACCTTATCCAGCAGAAGCGGCAGCCCCTGTTCTTGACCAAGATGGTGTCCCTCATGTGCTCGCCTGAGTTTAGCCAGGCATCCGGGTGCCAGCCCTGCTGGAAGTTGAAGGTCGGCAGGCCGCCGGCCGTGTTTATTATGTTCGTCAGGACGTTGGTGCCGTAGGTCGGGAGGGCCTGGCCCGTTATCGGGTTGTCCTTCATCTTCTCCAGGAGCTCCTTGGTGACCTCCATGAACTTGTCCGGATCCTCTACCTCTACGTCCATGGTGCCGCTCACGGCGATGGCCTTCAGCTTCTTGGAGCCCATCACGGCCCCGAGGCCGCACCTGCCAGCTGCCCTATACAGGTCGTTCATGACGCAAGCCAGCCTGACCAGCTTCTCGCCAGCAGGGCCTATGCAGGCCACCTTGACCTTCTCGTCCCCGAGCTCCTGCTTTATGACCGTCTCCGTCTCGAAGACATCCAGGCCCCAGATGTGGCTGGCGTCCCTTATCTCGACCTCTCCATCGTGTATCCACAGGTAAACGGGCTTCTCAGAACGGCCCGTTATGATTATGCCGTCGAAGCCAGCATACTTTAGCTCTGGGCCCCAGTAGCCGCCCGAGTGGGCCTCTCCCCAGACGGCCGTCGTCAGGGGCGATTTGGCATATACGGCATACCTGCCCGAGCTAGGGAACGGGGTGCCCGTCAGTGGGCCGGTCATGAACATGAGTATGTTGTCTGGCCCGAGCGGGTCGATGCCCGGCTTGAGCTCGTTGAACATTATGTAGGCCGCAAAGCCGTTGCCGCCCACGAAGTTCCTCATCATGCCCTCGGGTATCTCCTCTGCCTTCCACTTCCCCGCCGTCAGGTCAACACGCAGGAGCCTACCGGCATATCCCCTGGGCACGTCACCTCACCTCCTACCCGGGGAGCTTATACCAGAGCCAGCGGGCCAGCTGAGGAGCGGCCGTCATGGCGACGGCCATGCTCCTGGCCCTGAACCAGGGCAGTTCTTCTACATCGACCAACTTGAGGGCCCCCTGCGGGCAGGTCTCCACACATTCCCCACAATAATCGCATTTCACGGCCTTGCCTGTCTCGGGATCCACGTGGATGGCACCGTAGGGGCAGGCCATCGCACATATCGGGCACCCCTTGCACTTCTCCTCGTTCACCTTCACCACGAGCGTCTCCGGGTCCCTGTATAAGGCCCCCTCCGGGCAGGCTACCATGCAGGCGCCGCACTGGACGCAGAACACGGGCGTGTCTATGCCGGGCTCCATCTTGACGACCTTGATGGCAGCCCTGTAGGGGTTGAAGACCTTGAAGAAGTGGTAAGAGCACGTCAGCTCGCACCTGCCACATCCCACGCAGAGGCGGCTGTCTACGGCAAGTGCCTTAGCCACTTTCCCTCGCTCCCCCTCGGGCCGAGGGGGCCCTCTGTCTATTAATGTCTTTCGAATCCCCCAGCTAATTCGATCATGGTCTTGGCGATTTCAGAAGCCCTCTGTGGATTACACCTGAGAATGTGAAACCTATCCCCGAGCCCCAATTCCTCAAGGCAGGCCGCCAACAGCCTGAGCTTCACATCGGCGTGCAGGACAGCATCCTCGTAACCGCAAGCGCCTGGCTCGCACATGAGCACTACCACCAGGTCCAGGCCTGAGGCCAGGGCCTCAAGGACTTGGACCGGGTCCACCCGGGCGCCGCACGGTATCCTGGCGAACCTCACGTTCCTCAGGCCAGCTGCCCTGACCTCCCTGGCGACCTCCTCCCGGCCGCAGTGATCACATGCGAAAACGAGGCACCTCGGCCTCCTGGTGGATAAGGCGGCCCTCCAGACGGCCCTGGCGAGCGTCGAGTTGCTGCAGGACGAGAGGTCCATGGCCGAGCGGGGGCAGGAGGAAACGCAGAGGCCACAGCTCTTGCACTTCTCAGCCGATATGCGTGGCACACGATCCTCCATCCTTATGGCGTTGAAAGGGCAGAGGTCGGAACATAGGCCGCAGCCCACGCAGGCAGCCTCGTCTACCACGGCCGACAAGGCCATCAGCCTCCGGCTCGGTCCTGGCGTCTCACGTCATCCGTCGGCAACACCAGCTCTCCTCATCGCCACCG
>CAZVRS010000136.1:0-2865 GCA_964630115.1 uncultured Candidatus Bathyarchaeia archaeon
CTTTAGATGGGAGCAATGGAAACGAAATGTGGAATATTCCGTTAGGAAGCGATAAGCCTTATTTTGCAAAGGCAGATGATCTAAACGGAGATGGGAAAAAGGATGTAATAGTGATAGCTGAAAAAACAATTGTCGGAATAAGAAATGACGGGGATGAGTTTTTAATATTCTACCACAACGACAGTATTAGTTTTTCAGAAGAAATGACGTATGCTGTTGATGTTGACGGAGACGGATTCAAGGAAATAATTACTGGTGGATGGGGTTCAAGCTGGAATAACTACTATGTTATAGCTATAGATTCGGGTTACAACAATGAAAAATGGGTCAGAAAATTCGGTGGATGGACACAGATTATTGCAAGCAAAGAAAAGGAAAGTCCTATTAAGATAGCGAACGTTGTGAATGTAAAGGGATATTTCACAGAGTTCAACTTTGATTTCGATAAGGATGGAAAGGGAGACGTTTTACTCTATTATTGGAAATACATAGGTGATGGGCAGTACGAAAGTCATTTTGAAGCTGTAGATGGAGAGAATGGAAACACTATATGGGACTACAATACAACTGATGAAGTTTACTTCTATTCAAAATCTGGAGATTCCAATGGAGATGGATACGAAGATCTTCTACTTGGTGGAGAAAATAAATGGATCATCTTGAGCGGAAAAGATGGAAAAGTTTGGAGAAGCATGGATCAGCAACTTATATCTGGATGTTACGATATCGATAAAGACGGAGTTTGCGAGTTTCTCACATACGAGAATGGAACAGTATACATTCGGGATGGGAGTGGCGATGTTGAATGGAACTTTAACTTTGGAAATTATTCAGACATTTATGCCTTAAAAACAACTCGCAAATTTGTCATAGGTAAAAACTATTATTGGGAGAATGAGACAACGTACCTAAAAATAGTAAAATTAGAACAAGATGACTACGGTCGTTGGTTCGAGTCATGGGCATTTGAAAAGAACTTCACTGGATATTTGAGTTACTACGCAACAATAACAGATCTAACTGGAGATGGTATTAATGATCTACTGTTTATAGGGCATTATTCTCACGTATTGGCATTAGATGGAGCAAACGGTAATGAGCTTTGGTTTAGATACGTATACAATCTGGCATATATTGGCGACTTCGATGGGGATGGTAAAAGTGACGTTTTTAACGTTACGGAGATTACTCATGGTGAATATGCAAGGAGTGGAGAAGGATTAACTGGAGACGGTTTAGCATATATATTCAACGTTTCAACAAGCGATTACTTTAGATGGTATTTCAATTGGTTCAATCCATTTAAAACTTACGATGTCAACGGAGATGGTTGTAAAGACTTAGTATTCATCGTAAATCCAAATTCACCGGATTCAAAGATATATGCTGTTGGAGTTAAGCAACCTCCAAAACAAATGCCAGATCTAACAGTAGATATATCCGTTCCATCGAGCGTTAAAAAAGGCACATCGGTTATAATTAATGTAACGGTAAAGAATATAGGAAGCGCTACATCAGATTCAACAAAATTAGACCTTTACATAGATGGAAATAAAGTTAAAACTTTCGATGTTCCTCAATTGAACGCTGGAGATAAGGAGAAGTTCAGCTATCAATACGTGTTCACATCAGAAGGAATCCATGAAATAAAGGCAATAGTTGATCCGAATGATAACGTGGAAGAGAGAAACGAAAATAATAACGTTGCAACTAAATATATCGAAGTTTACGCTCCAAAGCCAGATTTAATTGGAATACTCCATGTATATGATGAATTTGGTAACGAAACTTGGACGATCAAGATGCATAAAGCCGGCGATTCCTATAAGGGCGAAACGTACGATTATCCATTCGTGGTTGTAAACGTCACATTTGAAATCAGAAATCTAGGATATCCAAACGCATCGGTTACCAAGCCATTTAGTGTGTCTGGAGTGTACAAGGATAAGAACTTCACGTACGACTTAACCGATGAAGAGCTGAACGATCTGAACAAGGATGGAGTACTATACATACATGAGGAAGCTGTCGTGAATGCCACTGAGTACAAGCTTTCATGCAAGTGTTATCCGTTCAACATCACGGTAGACCCGGACAACGTAATCAATGAAACGAACGAAGAAAACAACAAGGTAAGCTACAAACTCTGCATATCTAAGCCAGATTTGGTTCCAATACTTGTGATGCCAAAGAAGAGAGTTATACCCGGTGAATACGAGTTCACCGTAGGTGTTAAGAATATCGGTGATGTTTGGGCCAAAGAGACTAAGCTGAAGGTTCTTGTGAACGGTAAGGACTGGAAAGTATTCTCTATCCCAATACTACAACCGAACGAAACTTGGACGAAAAACATAACATACAACTTCGCTGAGATAACAAACATAACTGTAATAGCAGATGTAAACGACGATGAAGCTGAGTTAAACGAGTCTAACAATGCTGTAAGTAAGGTTGTAATTGCAAAGTGGATCTATGTAAACGCAACGGTCATCCCAGGTGTTAGTAAGGCTAAGCTGAACGATGTATTTAATGTAAGTATTATTCTAAATACAACTGAGGCAATAGGTAAACTTAATCTGTTGCTTACATACGATTACCATGTACTACAATACGTTAGTGCAACTTCAAACTACAGTCTGACGTTTAATGATGTATGGTACAAGTATCCATTTAGAGCCGTGAGAATCAATGGCAACAACTTGAACCTCAGTGGAACTTTCGTACTGGCTAATGTAAAGTTTAGAGTCAAAACGGATAAAGCTGCAACAGTCTGGCTTAATCTAAGTGGAGATTTCTGGAGCAAGCAAAGATTACCTATGAAATTAAATTCAACGAATGCAAGCGTTTTAATTGAGAAGGTAACAG
>CAZVRS010000137.1:0-2820 GCA_964630115.1 uncultured Candidatus Bathyarchaeia archaeon
TACCGGTCCTATACTACACGCAGCTCCTCGGCCTAGCCATGGGCATGAAGCCCGACGAACTCGGCCTGGGCCTGCTGAGGGTGAAGGCGGACAAGCTCCTAGAGCAGCTGGGCCTGGGCAAGTAACAGCACGGCCGCTGGGCCTTCGGGCCCGGGAAATAAGGCGATACGGTTGTCCTCCTCGGTTAACTCGGTTATCCGCCGTAAGACTTATACTCCTCATCTCCTCATGTAAAGGAGGGAATCCCGTGCTCGCACTTACGTCCCGTAAGTGCCTCACGGCCGCCCTGACGCTGTTGATCGTGGTTTCTTACTCGCTCATCACGGCCCAACCGGCCGGGGGAGTTCCAGAGGCCAGGGGGCCTCCTCTTAATGAGATAACTTGGACCGTCCTAGACGATTGGGATGAAGCCCTCTACCGGGTCGTGAAGGGAGAACTTGACGTGCTCATGTGGAGCAAGCCCATGGGGGCCTACGAGCGGCTAAGCGATGAGGAGCTTGCGAAGTTGGTGTTCGTGAAGTGTGTTTCCGCCGTGTGGTTCCTAGAGTTCAACTCAGCTGGCTCCATCGAGCCCAACCCGCATCCCAAGAGCCCCGTCCTGAACGAGACCGGTTACCCGGGCATAGTCATCGTATCGGATGGCGAAGGAAGGCCCTTCAGGTCGGATGGCGTGTATTTCAATCCCTTCGCAATAAGGGAGATAAGGTTCGCCCTTAACTTCCTCATAAACAGGAGCTACCTGGTCGGGGCCGTCCTCCACGGCAGCGGCGCCCCCATGTTCAGCGCCGTCCAGCCTTCACATCCGGCCAACGGCTCCTTCTGGCCCATCTACGAGGAATACGGCCTGACAGTTGGGGGAGACCCGGCCAAATCGGCCGATATGGTCAAGCAGGCCCTCCTGGACGTGCTGGCAACTTGGGAATCCATGGGGGCCCCTTACGACCTGAGGGGCGGCCTTCTCAAGGACGTTAAGGGCGGTGGCGATTGGCTCGAGCTCTACGACGGCACCGATTGGAAGCCCGTGGAGCTCAACTTCTTCATAAGGACCGAGGACGAGAGACTGGATGAAGGCCGTTACATAGCCGACCTGATAGAGGCCTACTGGAAGATAAAGGTCAAAAGGCTCGAGTATGACAGGGCCGTGTGCATACCCATCGTCTATGGCACCGACCCACTAGCCTACCAGTGGGACCTCTACACGGCTGGCTGGGTGAGCAGCCCCAAGGGCGATTGGGCCTACCCAGATGAGGATCTAGTGTGGTATTACTGGCTCTGCCCGCTCCTCGGCTTCCCATACGGCGTCCTCAACGAGACAGTTTACACGACGGGCCTCAGGCTCTACTCAGGCGCCTATGGAACGGCCGACGAATACTGGGAACTCTGCAGGCAGCTCTGCCGCTACGGCATTTACGAGGCCCACAGGATAGCCATCGCCGAGGTATGGGGATACTTCCCGGTCAACAAGGACAGGGCCCACGACATAGCCTTCGGCCGTATGACGGGCCTATGGAGCCCCTGGTCCTTCAGGACGGCCGAGACGCCCGACGGCGTCCTGAGGGTAGCTGGCTACTCGCCAGCTGATGTCTTGTTCACGAGCGCCTGGAACCCGGTCGGGGGCTTCAGACGTGATTACTCGGCCCGGATATGGCAGGACATACACGACTACGGCGCCATGACGGGCCCGTGGACGGGCCTGTACCTGCCCGCCAGGGCCACCTGGAAGGTCGAGAAGGATTGCTACTTCGACAGGGCGAGCATGGCCTGGGCGGGCAGGATAGACGTGCCCCCGGACGCCATCTTCTACAACCACACGGCTCACGCATGGCAGACGGTCGGGCCCGGCCGGAAGGCTTGTGTGAGGGTGGTGGTCAACTACAGGTTCGGCAACTGGCACCACGGCATACCCATGGACATAAGCGACGTCTTGGCCGTTATAGGCTTCTACTGGGAATGGGCCTACAAGGACCCAGGGGAAGGCCGGGACCACTACTACCACCGATTCTATAGCCCGTGGATAGAAGAGCTGTATCGGGCCAAGCTCGAGCTCCTGAAGGGCATAAGGATACTGAACGATACGGCCCTCGAGTTCTACGGCGATTACCTATTCCCGCCCGACGATGACGTGACGGCTGCCTCCTACATCTGGTGGCCCACCGTCCCGTGGGAAGTGAGGACCGTCATGGAATACTGCGTCGTGAACGGCGGTCCCCTGACTGGCAGGTCATACGATTGGAGCGGGGACCTGGTTTACTGTAAAGACGGGTGGATAAGCATGATCGACCCGGATCACGTCAGGGACTTCTTGGCCGCAGCCGAGCGCATTAACAACGAAGAGCTTAGGTCTTGGTTCAAGCCGAGATACGTCATACTGGCCGGGACGCCTTACGCAGAGCACACGCCCCCCGATGGGGAATGCCACGAGAGGTGGGAAGCCCTCTTGAACTGGACGAACGCCTACGGGCACATCTGCATCAGCAACGGCCCCTACTGGCTTGAGAGCTGGGACCCGGAAGGCCAGAACCTCGTGCTCAAGGGCTTCAGGGACCCGACCTACCCGTTCACGCCCGATCACTGGCTCAGCATGCTGTCCGGGGAATGCGTGGCAAACCCCACACCGGCACCCGGCGGTGCGTTAAGGCCGGGAGGGTGGCCCTGGGCGAGCAGCATAACCATCGCCCTGGCCTCCGTGCTGGCCTCCACGAGTCTGTTCTACGTGCTCCTTAGGTGGCGTGGCTCCCGCTTTGGCAGAGGCCCGGGATGAGCTGGCCATCGCAAAAGAGAGCTGGTGCCCCGGCCGGGACTTGAACCCGGGACCCCTGG
>CAZVRS010000138.1:0-2806 GCA_964630115.1 uncultured Candidatus Bathyarchaeia archaeon
ACAGGGCCGAGAACGAGGGCTTCCCGAACGTGGCCAGGCTCTTCAGGGCCATAGCTTACGCCGAGTTCGTCCACGCTAGGAACCACCTCAACGAGCTGGGCGAGGTCGGGAAGACGGCCGATAACTTAGCGGTGGCCGTCCAGGGCGAGGCCTTCGAGGTCAGGGAGGTGTATCCGGCCTACCAAGAGGTCGCCAAGCTCCAAGGCGAGTTGGGCGCCCAGAGGTCCTTCGGCTTCGCCCTAAAGGCCGAGGAAATACACGCCAAACTCTACGGGAAGGCCAGGGAAGCTGTCCTTAAGGGCCGGGATGCCGACATAGGGAAGGTCTACGTCTGCCCCCATGTGCGGCTACACGGTCGTTGAAGAGGCCCCCAAGAAGTGCCCTATATGCGGTTGCCCGAGGGAGAAGTTCGTGGAGTTCTGAGGGGTGCCCCTCTGTCCGACCAAGTTTTTATGGCCCCTCTTATCCCCTCCACCAAAAGCCACGGGCAGGAGATAACATGCCGAGGCGGGCGAGGAAAGCCGAGCTGGATGAGAAGGACAGGCTCATTCTAAAGCTCCTCATGGAGGATGGCCGTAGGTCCTTCAAGGACATGGCCAGGGCCCTCGGCATGAGTGATGTGGCCGTGAGGAAGAGGGTCCTCAAGTTGGAGAAGATGGGCGTCATCTTGGGCTACACGGCCCTGGTGGACCCGAAGGCCCTCGGTTACTCCGTCGTCTCCCTAACGGGTGTTGACGTCGAGCCCGGAGAGCTCCTCAGCATCGCCAGGAAGCTGGCCTCAAGGGATTACGTCCGCTCTGCCTGGCTGACGACGGGCGACCACGAACTCATGTTGGAGATATGGGCTCATGATGAGGAAGAGATGGAGGCCATAATAAAGGAGATAAAGGACATGCCCGGCGTCGTGAAGGTCTGCCCAGCCGTCGTGATAGAGAGGCTGAAGACGGTGGGCCGGGCGGGCAGGCCCACTCAGGGCGCTTGAGCCGTCCTTATCCCGGCTCCCCGTATCCAGGTCATGGAGGCCCGCTTAAAGGCGGGCATGTTCCCGCACGTGGGAAAGCTTAAAATGCCTCTCATTATGGTGGGGCGGGAGGCTGAGGGAAGGTGAAGGGATACGCCGGCAGGATACTGAGGGTTGACCTGTCGACCGGCGCCGTGAAGACCGAGCCCCTCACGGAGGAAGTCGCCAAGAAATACATAGGCGGTATAGGCCTCGGCATGTATCTCTGGGTGAAGAACTGCGAGCCCGGCGTGGACGCCTTCGCCCCTGAGAACCCGCTCATTTGTGCTACTGGCCCGCTGTCCGGCACCTTCGCCCCCACGGGAGGGAACGGCCATGCCTTCGTATCCAAGAGCCCCCTGACGGGCGGCATAGGCGAGTCGAAGGCCCACGGCTTCTTCGGTGCCGAGATGAAGAGGGCCGGTTACGACGCCATAATAATCGAGGGGAAGGCCGAGAGGCCCACCTACCTGTGGATTGACGACGACACGGTCCAGCTCATGAACGCCGAGCACCTATGGGGCAAATCACCGATAGAGACCGAGGAGGCCATAAAGAAGGAGCTGGGCGATTACTACATCCGTGTGGCCTGCATAGGCCCCGGTGGAGAGAGGCTCGTCCGCTTCGCAGGCATAATGAACGACCGCTCGAGGTGGGCTGGCCGCTGTGGCATGGGGGCCGTGATGGGCTCCAAGAACCTGAAGGCCATAGCCATAAGGGGCACGAAGGACGTGGAGGTCGCCCACCCAGAGGAACTCGAGGAGCTCGTGAAGGTCCTGAAGGAGCGTGCCATGGGCCCGGCCAGCACGAAGTATAGGACTTACGGGACCCTCATGAACTTCGTGGCCTACACGAAGCTCCAGACCATACCGACGCACAACTTCGGCCGAACTTATGTCGAGGGCATGGAGAAGTGGAGCGATTACATAAACGAGAGGTTCGTGGTCCGCATAGTCGGCTGCTACGCCTGCCCCATGAGGTGCCAGCACGTATGCGTCGTCCCCGAGGGGCCCTACAAGGGCGCTACCGCCAGGCTTGAGTATGAGTCCACCTGGGCCCTCTCGGCCAACTGCGGCGTAAGCAGGCTCGACGCCACCGTGAAGGCCATAGAGATGTGCGATGACTACGGCATAGACCCCGGGACCTCAACGGGCGTCGTGATAAGCTTCGTCATGGATTGCTTCGAGCACGGCTACCTGACCAAGGAGGACCTGGACGGCATAGAGGCCCGCTTCGGCAACCACGAGGCCATGCTGGAACTCATACGCAAGATAGGGGAGCGTGAGGGCATAGGCGACATATTGGCCGAGGGCGTGAAGAGGGCCGCCGAGATACTGGCCGAAAAGAAGAAGAACCCGGACATAAAGAAGCTGGCCTGCCACATAAAGGGCATGGAGATGACGGGCTACGACATAAGGTCCCTGAAGACGGCCGCCTTAGGCTTCATGGTGAGCTTCAGGGGCGCCTGCCACAACAGGCACGGTGCCTACGGGCCCGACATAGCTGGCAAGGTGGACCGCTTCAAGGCCGAGAAAGGACGTGGCAAGATCGTGGCCGACATAGAGGACTTCTACGCCCTCATCGACAGCTTCATGGTCTGCAAGTTCTCCAGGCGCATCTACGTGGAAGATGGTGGCTTCGGCGATTTCGCCAAGCTCTACACCTACGTGACGGGCATAAAGGTCACTTCAGAGGACATGAGGACCACCGGCGCCAGGATAAACGTGCTGGCCCGTGTGATAAACGTGCGTGAGGGCTTCAGCCGCAAGGACGACTACCCGTATTGGAAGGCCATGAACGTGCCCG
>CAZVRS010000139.1:0-1223 GCA_964630115.1 uncultured Candidatus Bathyarchaeia archaeon
GTATGTGTATTTCTCCTCCACCCTCTCTCTCAAGCACCACTAGGATGTTAGTCCAACAATGCGATACAGGTACCGTATGATTCTTAATGACGATACGATCGACCTCGTAGGCATTTACATCGATGCCGGACATCTCCTTTACTATGTCGAGCAGCTCACGTATCATTTTGTTTTGCTCCTGATCGGCCTGCAACGGAATAACAGCTTCCGTGAACCCCGATGGAACCGTGTAGAGTAAGAGCAGCAGCATGATGCTGATGTAAAGGATTTTAGGAAATACGTCTCCTTTCACCGTTATCACTCCCCTTCACCATTATCACCCTTGGAAACTTATAAGATTTACGGCTCTATGTAAGCAAGAGGATGACATAGGAAAGGCTTTACTTCCTGACGGGCCCCAAACGCTTATCTGATAAGCGTAAGGCTCTAGCGATCTGAAGCACACCTATCACATGATAACGCAATACATCTGATAGCAGCGACCACTCCGATAAGTCCTCCTGATTTAGGCATCTTCAGCACTACTAAGCCCCGGTCAACGATCGGCTTAAAAATTCGTGGTCAAACTAAGTGCAAGGGCCAAAGGCCTGCTTGTGGCGACGGAGGCAAGTGCCCATGAGCACAGCTGGTCGTGAAGCCCGTTTCAGCCGGCTTGTCCGTCTTTTCGAGGCCTTAGCAGGAGAGCTCGGCCTTTCTGGTGAAGATATTCGTGCTTTAGCCTGCCTAACAGACCACCTCTTCGAGGAAGGCTCCTTGAGCTATGAGGATGCCCTCTCCTCAGCCGGCGATGAAGATGCCTTGCTGCTGGCTTTTGACCTTGGGCTGGCCTTGCCCGTGAGGGCTGATTCACGCTGCCTGGAGTGGGACAGCAGCCCCCTCGGGCCAGGCTCGTCCATCAGGCTGAACCCTGCTGCCGAAGCCGCAATAAGGGCTTTTCTGGAAGGCAGGGAGGTCAGGGAGGGCCTGGCCGACCTCTTCCTGGACCTGGGCGTGGAGGGGCACCTGGCCTACGCCATGGCGGAGCTCTCCCTGGCCTTATCTGGCCGGGGCTTCGTCTCGGGCTCTGATATAGCTTCTGCCTGCCGCTCCCTGGGCCTGGAGGGCCTTGAGGACCTCTCGGTGGCCGTCCTGAAGGCTGCTGGCGCCATAAGCCCCGTGCTTTCCTCCTCCTGGCCTTCTGGAGATGCCAGGTATAGGACCTGCAGGTTCCTGGCCCTGCTGGC
>CAZVRS010000139.1:1323-2793 GCA_964630115.1 uncultured Candidatus Bathyarchaeia archaeon
TAGAGCTCTACCTTCTCGCCCGGTGCGGGCGTTATCACTTCTCGGCAGAAGCCCTCGAGATACCTCTTGGCCAGCATGGGCTCGGGCGTGTGGACCACCACGGCCTTCTCCGGCCCGACACGCTCCACCATCTCCGCCAGGCGGGTGAGGCTTGCGTGCCCGCTGCTGTGGGCGTGGAGCATGGGTATGCCGAAGGTCCTGAGCCAGGCCTTGAGGGTCTCGTATTCCACCAGGCCCGTCTCGTCGAAGGGCTCGCTCCTGGCGTGGACGAGCACGGTCCTCTCGGGCGGCCCTACATCCCTCATGTCTGAGGCCGGGTGCTCGGATACCATGACGAAATCCCGGGGCCTCTCGGCTACCTCATCTGGCTCGACGAGCTTATCGGACCCTAATTCCTCCTCGCAGAAGGAGAGGAGCTCTTTCTCCCATTTCTCGAGGCGTTTCTTGGGCCTGACGTATATGAGGACGTTGGGCTCCCCCGGGTCCGGGACGGGCATCCTTATCAGGTCGGGCCTGATCCTGCATGCCTTTTCCTTCAGGGCCTCCAAGATGGCCAGGAGCCTGAGCGGTATGAGGACATCTTTCCTGGCCTCCTTGGCTGCCGACACGACGCTGGATATCCTCCATATGTCCCCGAGGTTGGCATCTACTATCACGAGACCCCTGGCGTCCCCGAATATGCTCGCCATATCACGCCTGACCTCGTCCTCGCTCGCCATGCGGGCCCCTATGGCGTTCGTGGCCTCCAAGATGAGAACGTCGGGCCCTTCCTTCTCCAGTATACGCTCGAAATCAAGGCTGTAGTCCTTCAGGGGGCCGTGGAACCTCATGTCGCCCGTGTAGGCTATGAGCTTACCGCCCGCCTCGACCAGGACGCCCATGCTCCCGAAGGCGCTGTGGTCCACGTAGTAGGGCCTTACGGAGAAGCCGTCCGCCAGCTCTAACGGCCTGCCGGCCTCCAGGGGCCTGAACTCCAGGTGGCCTACTTCGTCCTCGGGCCCCTTGCGCCTGGTCGACCGCCTGACCTCCATCATGGTCAGGCAGCCGGGCGATGCCATGACGGGCGTCCCCTTCGGCAGGATGCAGATGCAGAGGTAGTGGTCGGCATGTGGGTGCGATATGAAGGCACCGCTCACGGGCCCCGGGAAGGGCTCGGACATGAGGACCTCCGGGCTGGGCGCCAAGCCGACGTTCACTATCTCGCTCTTGTCCTTGGGCGTCATGGGGAAAGGGTATAGCAGGCCCCTCCTGGCCAGGTTGCAGCCGAAGTCGAGGAGGAGCTTCGTCTTGGTCCCCGGGTCGGCGAGCAGTATCTGGTTCCCCCCGACTTCCCCTCCCACGCCCACGAAGAAGATGAGGCAGGGGGCCTCGTCGGCCAAGCCCTCCACCGTCCAAATCGGCTCCATCGCACGTGATAAACGTTCCCCTCACTCATCTATTACCTCGACCTCGAATTCGTCCCCGAACTTC
>CAZVRS010000140.1:0-2754 GCA_964630115.1 uncultured Candidatus Bathyarchaeia archaeon
ACTTCACACGGGCCTCACGAGCCCAATATCATATCTGCGAACTCCTCTGGGTCAAAGGGCCTCAGATCGTCGTAGCCCTGCCCGGTCCCTATAAAGAGTATGGGCTTCCCTATGGCATGCGTTATGCTGAGGGCCGTCCCTCCCCTGACGTCCGCATCTACCTTCGTCAGGACCACGGCGTCCACGCCCACGGCATCGTTGAACATCTCGGCCTGGGCGAGTGCGTCGTTGCCCGTGAGGGCGTCCACGACCAAGACGGTCAAATCGGGCTCTATGACCCTCTTTATCTTAGCCAGCTCGTCCATCAGGTTCTTGTTCGTCTGGGCACGGCCAGCGGTGTCTATGAGGACCACGTCTATGCCCCTGGCACGGGCGTGAGCGACCGCATCATAGGCCACGGCAGCTGGGTCGGCCCCGTAGCGGTGCTTCAGGGTCCTTATGCCCAGCCTCCGGCCGTGTTCCTCGAGCTGCTCTATGGCACCTGCCCTGAAGGTATCGCTGCAGGCCAGGACGACCTTTAGGCCTCTGTCCCGGAGCATCTTGGCCATCTTCGCTATCGTGGTCGTCTTGCCAGAGCCGTTGAAGCCGACGAACAATATGACGAACGGTCCCCCCTGGGCCCTCTTGGCCTTGACCAACTCCTCCAGATCCACGTGGCCTCCCCTCGACAGGGTCCTTAGGACGGCCTTCCTGAGGGCCTCCCTGACGAAGGCCTTCTTATCGCTCGTCCGGCCCACCTTGACGCCCGTCAGCTCCTCCACCAGCTCCTGGCCGATTTCCTCGGCCACCTGGAAGGCCACGTCGTTCTCCAAGAGCGTTATCTTGAGTTCCTCCACTATGGGCTGGAGCTTCTCCGGGTCAAGCTCGACCTTCATTATCTTTTCCACGAACTTACTTAGACCTCTCCTCAGGCCTTCCAGCAAGCCCCTTTTCCTCCAGGAGGCTCCTTATCCTCTCCCTGTAGGCCGCAAGGGCCCTCTCTACTTCCCTGAGGCGTGCCACGTAATCCTGGAGGGCCTTCTGGGCTTCCGCCAGCCTGCTGCCTATTATCTCCTTGGCTTTCTCAACGTCCACTTCAACGGCAACATCGGCCCCGAGGCTCACTATGACCTTGTCTGCCTCCCTTATGGAGGCCTTCACGAGGGAGCCAGCGCCTATGGGCACCAAGACCTCCACGCCCTCCTGGCCAGCCAGGTTCTCGAGCGTCGAGCCAGCCGTCCTAAGCTCGGCCAGGTAGGCCTGGACCCTGGCTATCATGTCCCTCAGGGAGTCCGAGAGGCCCTCCAGGAGCCTGGCCTCGGATACCAGGCGGGCCAGTTCTTCCTCTGCCTTCCCACGACCGGCTCTGCGCTGAGCTGGCTTGGACAAGGTCAGACCTCCCCGAGGGCCACCTTCCTGAGGACGGGGTCCTCTAGCTCCTCGGGCGCAACCTCGACGACCCTCAGTATCTTTATGTGGCACCTCTTCACCCTGTGCTTGCTCCCCATCTCCATCAGGACTTTCTCAACAGCGTCCTCCGGCTTGACAGCTCTCACTTCCTTCTTGAACTTCGTCTTCCAGTTCGGCTTCCTTATCAGCCCCTCGACCCTGAAGTTCCTCACCCTTACCTCCGCCAAGGCCTTCTCCCGCCTTCGGGTGGCACGGGAGCGGCCAGGGTTATAAATGCCTTTTACGACGGTCCATCGGCATGAGGGAGGAAATGCTGGACCTCTTGTGCTGCCCGATGTGCCAAGGCCAGCTGGACCTAAGGGTCATGCGGTCCAGGGGGCCCGAGGTCCTGAGCGGCCTCTTGGCCTGCCGTCGCTGCGGCCAGGCCTACCCGATAATAGGGGGCGTCCCCGACCTGCTGCCGCCAGCCCTGGCCTACGGGGAAGACGTGAGGTGGATGGAGGAGTATGACCGCATGGCCAAGGGATACTACATGCTCATGCACGTCGTTCTGCCCGTGCTCTCCCTGTGGAGGGAGCCAGCCGCCCGGTCGGAATGGGCCGCCAGGCTGGACTTGAGGCCGGGCGACCGGGTCCTGGACGTCGGGACCGGGACGGGGAGGAACCTGCCCTTCCTGAGGCGCCTAGTGGGCCCCAACGGCCTCGTGGTCGGGATGGACATGTCGAGGGGCATGCTCTACTACGCCGCCCGGGCGGCCAGGGCCAAGGGCTGGTCGAACGTGGAGCTCCAGAGGGCGAATGCAGCCTTCCTGCCCTACAAGGATGGCGTTTTCGATGCCGTCATCCACGTCGGGGGCATAAATACCTTCGAGGAGAAGGCCAGGGCCCTATCCGAGATGATGAGGGTCGCCAGGCCCGGCGCTAAGATAGTGGTGGTGGACGAGGGCCTCGAGCCCAAGATGCGCAGATCGCCGGTGGGCCGCTTCCTCCTCAGGACCAACGTGCTCTACGCCAGCCTGCCGCCCGTTGACGAGGTCCCGGACGAGGCAGAAGAGGTCAGGGTGAGCTGGGGCCTCCTGCCCTTCAGGTTCTTCCCCGTGTGGCCTTATTACGTGCTGGAGTTCCGCAGGCCATAACAGGTCCCCGGGCCAACGGGGCCCGGGTGAGCACGTGCTCCTACGCAGGCCGAGCTGGGTGCTATTGGCCCTCCTGGCCCTGTTCATCCCGGCCTCCTGCCTCACGGCCGCCCGGTGTGCTTGCTCGGTCCAGCAGGCCTCCCAGGTTGGCCTTGAGGTCGATGACGTGGGCTATGTCTACCACGTGGTCGATGATGATACCTTCGATGCCTTCCCGGTCGGCAGGGTTA
>CAZVRS010000141.1:0-2754 GCA_964630115.1 uncultured Candidatus Bathyarchaeia archaeon
TCCCCTGGCCTGGCCCTTTTTGGCCCTCCTCCCGAGAAAGCCCAGCTTCCTCTTCTCCCCGGCCCCGCCGCCCGGCTTGAGGAGCCCTAGCTCGCCCGCCACGCTCAAGATGGTCTCCCTTATCTCCTCGGGCCTGGCAGGCTCTTTCCTCCCGTGCTCCCTCGTCCTGTGGCCTAAGGCGAGCTCGGCGACCTCCAGCACGTCCTCAAGTTCTACCTCAGTCCTGCCCCTGAGGGCCGCTAGAGCCCTGGCCGCCCTCGCCATGACTATATCGGGCCTCATGCCGTCAACTCCGAGCCTGACGCACGTCTCCGAGATGACCTTGAGCAGTTCCTCCGGTATCCGAACCTTGGGGAGCAGCTCCCGGGCCCTCACTATGTTCTGCCTGAGCTCCTCCTGCTCGACTTCATACTTCTTCAAGAAGCCCTCCGGGTCGTCTTCGAACTCCAGGTTCCTCTTCACTATCTCCATGCGTTCTTCGACGGACGTTATGTTGTCCACCACGACGGACAGGCCGAAGCGGTCCAGGAGCTGGGGCCTGAGCTCCCCTTCCTCGGGGTTCATGGAGCCGACGAGTATGAACTTTGAGGGGTGACTGACGGATATGCCCTCACGCTCCACCACGTTCCAGCCCGTGGCAGCCGCATCGAGCAGGTCGTCGGCCAGGTGGTCGGGCAGGAGGTTGACCTCGTCCACGTAGAGGATGTTCTGGTTCGCTTCAGCCAGTATGCCCGGCTTGAGGGCCTCTATGCCGTGCTTTATGGCCTTCTCCACGTCGAGGCTCCCGACGACACGGTCCTCCGTGGCGCTGAGGGGCAGGTTGACCACCTTCATCTTGCGTTCTTCAACGGGCAGTTCCTCGCCCCTGAGGTAGCGCTCCCTGCACTTCTCGCACATGTTCGTCGGGTCGTATGGGTTGCAGTTGAAGGGGCAGCCCTTCACGACCTTTATGGTCGGCAGGACGTCTGCGAAGGCCCTGACGCACGTGGTCTTGCCCGAGCCCTTCGGCCCTTTTATGAGGACGCCCCCTATCCTGGGGTCAACGGCGTTCAGCAGGAGGGCCAGCTTGAGCTTCTCGAGCCCCACAATGGCCGAGAACGGGAACACGGGCCTCTCCGGCTTCTCCTTTTCCATGACCATCATGGTGGGCCCGGGGGCGGGTAAAAACGTTCACATGCCCCCGGCAGCTCACGAGAGCCCCCTCTCGCTCTTTATGCGGGAGCATATCTTGCACAGGACCTTCGGGATGTCCTCCGGTTTTATGGAGCCATCGGCTATGCGATCGGCCACGTCCCTGGCCATGGACTTGAGTTCCTCGGGCTCGCAAACCAGGCCCTTGAGCTTCCCACGCTTGGCGGACAGGTAGTGGCTCACGGAAGCCTGTGTCACGCCCAGGATGGAGGCCACCTTTGATTGTGCTAAGCCGTGCCTCTCGACCAATTCCCTTGCTATAAGGGCCCTGAGGGCCGGCAGGAGCCTCCTGGCCATTATCTCACAGGGGACGCTCACCCCAGGTCCCGTTGTCCCGTGCCCTCCCATGCTTATATATCTTCACGGCCGAGGAGGTCGGGAGGCCGACGTGAAAGTCAAAGTCAGGTTCTTCGCCCGCCTCAAGGAGGAAGTGGGCCTGAGCGAGGTAGAACTCGAGCTTGACGAAGGTGCGAGCTTGGCCGACGTCATAAGGGCCTTCTTGAGGGAGCGTGATGCCGGGGCCATCTTAGTGGCCGTCAACGAGGAGCTCGTCGAGGCAAGTGACCTCAGGGACGTGAGGCTTAAGGACGGCGATGTGGTAGATGTCATGCCCCCGGCCTCCGGAGGGTGAGGGCTTGAGGGCGAGGTTGACGGAGAAGATAGGGAGCCTGGACGAGCTTGTCCGGGAGCTCAAGGGCTCCTCGGAGGAAGTAGGAGCCATATGCATCTTCATAGGCATCGTCAGGGGCATCAGCTCTGGCAAGCGTGTCCTCAGGCTAGAATACGAGGCCCACGAGAAGCTGGCCCCCCGGGTCCTCCTGAAGCTCCTTGAGGAAGCCAAGGTCAAGCACGGCATAATAGACGGGTTCGTGGAACACAAGGTAGGACCTGCCGGCGTGGGAGAACTCGTCATGTGCGTTGCCGTGGCCTCGAGGCACAGGCGAGAAGCCTTCAGGGCCCTAGAGGAGCTCGTTGATGCCATCAAGCACAAGGCGCCCATATGGAAGAAGGAGGTGACGGAAGAAGGGGCCTACTGGGTGGAGGCAGAGCCGGGGCGCTGAAGGTGAGGGGACGTGCACGAGTTCTTGTGCAGGGGGGCTCGGGTCAGGGTCCACCCGGACGGGCGCATAGAGGTCCTGGATGAGCCAGCCGTCTCCTACTGCCCCTTCGTTGAGGCGTTCTACGGCATCAAGAAGATAGACAGGGAGGCCGTTGAGAAGATAGTCAGGCTGAAGATGGAGAAGTTCGGGTTCTGCTGCCCGCACAGGCGCTTGGACGTGGGCTTGCTTGTCCCGTTCGGCAGCTCGGAGGTCATAAGCGTTTGCATGGAGGAGGGCCTCCTGGACTGCGCCGTAGTGGTGTGCGAGGGAGCTGGAACCGTGGTGGCCTGGGAGCCCGAGTTGGTCCAGGGCATAGGGGCCTTCATGTCCGGGATCCTCAGGACCAGCCCCATAAGGGCCGTGATTGAGCGCATAAGGCAGATGGGAGGGCTGCCTCTCGACCCAGATGGGGCCGTAATAGACCAGCCCTCAGGCGTCGAGAAGGCCATATCCATGGGCTTCA
>CAZVRS010000142.1:0-2752 GCA_964630115.1 uncultured Candidatus Bathyarchaeia archaeon
GGCCTGGTGCCTGTGCCATCCAGGGACCTGAAGGAGATGGCCATGCGGGTGGCCCGTGAGAAGGGCCTCCTGGCCTTCAAGGCCGCTTGCTGTGCCAACGCCTACGTGGCTGGCGTCCCCTGTGCCGACCTGTGCTGGGCCAGGGGCTTTTGCTCCAACTGCCCGAACAAGTGCCTTGAGAAGCTCCCGCCCGTGGAGGAAGAAGCCGTCAGGGAGGCCCTGGAGAAGGCCTTCGGCCTAGAGGCCCGGGAGGTCAGCTTGGAGGGCCTCAGGCTCCTCGTGGAGGTCAGGGCTAGGCAGGGCATGGAGAAGCTGTTGGACAAGGCCAGGAGGGCCCTTGAGGTCGCAACCAGGAGGCTTGTGTCCCTCAGGGTGGTGAGGGCTTGAGCCAGGCAGAGCATGGGGAGCTCAAGATAACGGCCTTCGTCCAGGGATGGTATGGCGAGAGGATAGTTAGGCACGTGAGGTCCTTTAAGTCCGATTGGGACGTATGGCTGATAAACATGGGTAAGGGCTTCCCCCGCCTCCCGGACGACGAGGATCTAGAGGCCCTCCTGAGGTATGTCGCCGATAGGGTGCCCGAGGGGGCCCTTAGGCCAGATATAGCCCTCTTCCTGCTCGAGGAACCGGGTGCCAGCCTCCTGGTGCCCCTCCTGGCCGAGCTCATAAGGGCCGAGGCCGTCCTGTGCCCTGTTGACGATTACAAGGTGGTCCCGAGGGGCCTTGAGAGGCAGCTCTCGGAAGAACTGCTGGAGGCGGGCATACCATCCTGCTTCCCGAGGCCGTTCTGCTCCCTCTCGCACGGGCCAGGGCCGATAGGCCATTTCGCACGGTATTTCGGCATGCCGGAGCTGGAGCTAGAGGTCCAGGAGGGCGTCATAAGGTCCGTCAGGGTCCTGAGGGGTGCGCCCTGCGGTTCAACGCACTACGCTGCCTCAAGGCTGGTGGGCTTGAGCGTCCGAGAAGCCCCGAGGCTCGCTGGCCTTTTCGTCCAGACCTACCCCTGTCTGGCATCACACGTCAAGGACCCGCTGATAGGGGAGGACATGATAGGGCTCTCGGCCGAGCTGGCCAAGGCAGCAGTTGAGAAGTGCTTGAGGAAGGTCGGGCGGCCCCCACGCTCTAGATGAGGCCTTTTGACCTGAAGAACTCCAGGAGCTTCTTGGCCGAGAGCTCGGAAACGGCCTTCTGGGCCTCGGCCGTCTGGGCCCCTATGTGAGGCGTGGCCACCACGTTCGGGAGCTGGGCCAGCTTGAGGCTGACGCCCTTAACGGGTTCTTCCTCGAAGACGTCCAGGGCTGCACCAGCCAGCTTCCCGCTCACGAGGGCCTCGTAGAGGGCTTCCTCGTCGACCACGCCGCCCCTGGAGGTGTTTACGAGGATGGCGCCATCCTTCATCATGGATATCTCACGCCTCCCTATCATGTGTCTCGTCTGTGGCGTGAGGGGGACGTGCAGGGTTATTATGTCTGATTCCCTGAGGACTTCCTCGAGGCTGCTCGCCATCCGAGCGCCAGTCCTGGCCAGAACGGCCTCTATGCCGGGGGGCCTGGTCCGCCTGTAGGCTATTATCCTCATGCCCAGGGCACGGCATATCTCGGCTACCCTCTGCCCTATCCGGCCGAAGCCTATTATCCCGAGCGTCTTGCCCCTTAGCTCCCATCCCATGAGCTCTTTCTTGGCCCAGCGGCCTTCCTTCAGGGCCTTGTCGGCCTTAGGGATGGAGCGTGCCAGAGCTATGATGAGGCCGACCGTCAGCTCGGCGACGGCCTCCGTCGGGGCCTCGGGCGTGTTGAAGACCTCTATGCCAGCCTCCCTGGCTGCCTCGAGGTCTATGTTGTCTAGGCCGACGCCAGCACGGCAGATAGCCTTGAGCCTGCCCCTCCCGGCCTCTATGATGTCCCGGGTCACCTTCGTCCTCCCCCTGACGATGAGGGCATCGTAATTGCCTGCCACGGCCTTCAGCTCCTCGTGCGTTATGCCCGGCCTGTAGTCGACCTGGACGCCCTCCGACCTGAGCATCTCCATGCCCGCCGGGTCCAGCGGGTCCGTGACCAATACCTTGGGCGCCAACTCGGGTCCCGGGCGGATGGTTCCGTTACGCCTTATATCCTTCCCCCGGCTCCAGGTGTGGGAGGAGCGGTGGAGAGGAAGGACAAATACGAGCTAGTGAGCGAGCTGGCGAGGCGAAGGGGCTTCTTCTGGCCCGCCCTCGAGATATACGGCGGCGTAAGCGGCTTCATATGCTACGGACCCTTAGGGGTCATCATGAAGGAGAGGATAATCAAGAAGTTCAGGGACATTTTCATAAGGCCCCTGAGGGCCCTGGAGATAGATTCGCCCGTCATAATGCCCGAGAAGGTCTTCGAGGCCTCCGGCCACCTGGAGCACTTCAAGGAGCCCATGGTCGAGTGCCTGAAGTGCGGCCGCAAGTTCAGGGCCGACCACCTGCTGGAGGAAGCGGGCGTTCTAGACGCCGAGAAGCTGGGCCTGGAGGAGATAATGGCCGAGATGGAGGCCAGGGCCGTAAGGTGCCCCGAGTGCGGTGGCGAGCTCGGGAAGCCCAGCTACTTCACGACCATGTTCTCGACCACCATAGGCCCCTACTCAGACGCCGTCGGATACGGCCGCCCAGAGGCAGCACAAGGCATATTCGTGGAGTTCAAACGCCTCTACGAGCAGGCCAGGAAGAAGCTTCCCTTCGGCGTGGTCCAGATAGGGAGGGCCCTCAGGAACGAGATATCGCCCAGGC
>CAZVRS010000143.1:0-2689 GCA_964630115.1 uncultured Candidatus Bathyarchaeia archaeon
CCCCCAGGCACCCCTATCCGGCTTTGACCCTTTCGTAGGCTTCTCTCATGCGGTCCAATAGGCCTGGTTCGTCCCTATCTGCGAAGACGCCCACCACTATGCGGCCCCTGAGTTCCTCGGCCTTCAGCCGCCCGGCTTCCTCTATGGGCACGGATGCCTCCCTGAACCAATCCAGCATGGCCTTGGCGTCTGGCTTCCCTATCCTGCGGCCGAAGTTGGTCGGGCACTGGCTCACGACCTCCACGAACCTGAGGCCCCGGCCCGTGAGGGCCCTCTCGAAGGCCCGGACGAGTTCTTCCCTGTGGGCCGTGGTCCACCTGGCCGAGTAGTTGGCGCCGCAGGCCGCCACAACCCGGGCCACGTCGAGGGGCCTCTCGAAGGAGCCCATGGGCGTCGTGGTCGTCCTGGCCCCGAGGGGCGTGGTAGGGGCCACCTGGCCGCCCGTCATGCCGTAGACCATGTTGTTCACCATTATGACCGTTATGTCCGTGTTCCTCCTGGCCGCATGAACGAGGTGGCCACAGCCTATGCCAGCTATATCGCCGTCGCCGCCGAAGACCACGACGGTCAGCTCGGGCCTGGCGAGCTTTATGCCCGTTGCGACGGGTATGGCCCGACCGTGCGGCGTGTGGATGCTGTCGGCATCGAAGTAGGGCGAGGGTATCCAGGCAGCACATCCTATTCCCGAGCAGAAGACGAAGCTGCTCAGGTCATCGTGGCCGAGCTCGTAAACGGCCCTCAGGAAGCAGTTTATTACCGTGTAGCAGCCGCACCCCGGGCAGAAAGGCAGCTTCAAGCCCGGCCTCAAATACCTCCTGACGGAGAAAGCAGGCCTGCTCATCTTCTCACCAGCCCCAGGGCGAAATCGGCCAGCTCTTCCGGCGTGGGGAGCTCCCCACCGCCCACCTTGCTGAACCCGACCACCTGGGCCCTCCCGGCCGAGGCACGCTCGACCTCCCTGACCAGCTGGCCCATGTTGAGTTCTGGGACGACGATGAGCTTTGACCTCGAGGCCACCTCCACGACGGGCTTCTCAGGGAAGGGCCAGAGCGTCTTAAGCCTCAGGCCGGCCACCTTGAGGCCCTCCGAAGCCAATATATCGATTGCTTCTTCCACGGAACGTGATACCGATCCGAAGGAGACGAAGGCCACGTCCAGGCGCCCTCCGGCAGGGCCCCTGAACTCCCAATCCCACAGCTCTCCCGCATGGGACCTTATCTTCCCCACGAGCCTCTTTATCAGCCTCCTGTGGACCCCTGGGTCCCTCGTGAACCTGATGCCTTTCTCGTCATGGGTGGAGCCCGTGACAGGCACCTTGAACCCATCCCCGAGCCTCGGCATGGGAGGGACTTCCTCCGGCCCGAAGAACTCCACACGGCCTTTCCCCGGCCTGGGCCTCTCGGACGTCTTAACCTCGTCTGGCACGACCACGTTCTCATACATGTGCCCTACCACCTCGTCGGAGAGGACCACGACGGGCGTCCTGAGGCGCTCGGATATGTCGAAGGCCCTCACGGTGAGGTCGAACATCTCCTGGGGCGAGTTCGGGGCCAGGACCACGGCCTCGTAATCGCCATGCGTGCCCCAGCGGGCCTGCATGAGGTCGCCCTGGGCGGCCCTGGTGGCCTGGCCCGTGGAAGGGCCGACACGCATGACGTCCACTATGACGCAGGGCGTCTCCGTGAAGAAGGCATAGCCTATCAGCTCCTGCATTAGGCTGAACCCTGGGCCGGACGTGGCCGTCATGGCCTTCAGGCCAGCCCAAGAAGCCCCTATCACGGCCGCCAGGCTGGCCATCTCATCCTCCATCTGTATGAATATGCCTCCCACCTCGGGCATGCGCTTCGCCATGTGCTCCGATATCTCGTTTGCGGGCGTTATAGGGTATCCGGCGAAGAACCGGCATCCAGCAGCTATTGCGCCCTCAACACAGGCCACGTTACCCTGCCAGAGGTAGGGCTTAGGCACGGCTCCTTGCCTCCCGCCCTCGGTTGAAGGCTGGCTATATGTGGCTTGCCCAGGGCCGGGAGCCTTAATTCACCCGATCGGCTCCCTACGATCGGTAGGCCATGGACGAGCGCAAGCCCAGGGTCCTCAGGGCGGGCAGGCGGGCCGTTGAAGAAGCTGCAAGAATAGTCAGGTCGGGAGGGCTCATAATATACCCGACGGACACCGTTTACGGCCTGGGCTGCGACCCCTTCAACGTGCAAGCCGTCAGGCGTGTATTTGAGGTAAAAGGCCGGGAGGCCAGGAGGCCGTTGCCCGTGCTTGCCTCTAGCCTAAAGGAAGTCCAGAGGATAGCTATACTGGACGAGAGGGCCCTGAGGCTGGCCCAGTCCTTCTGGCCGGGGCCTCTGACGCTCGTAGTGCCGAGGAAGCCCTTGCTCCCGGACGTGGTCACCTGCGGCCAGCCGTCAGTGGGCGTGAGGGTGCCGGGGCACGAATTCGCCCTGGAGGTCATAGGGGCCTGTGGGGGCCTGTTAGTCGGCACGAGCGCCAACAAGAGCAGGAGACCAGCTCCTAGGACGGCTCAGGAAGCCATATCAGAGCTCGGGGGACGAGTTGACCTCGTCATAGATGGTGGGCCAGCCCCCCTGGGCTTACCATCAACCGTCCTGGACTTGACGGGCCCCAAGCCCAAATTGATAAGGGAGGGAGCCCTCCCGACTAGGGAGCTGAGGTCCTTCTT
>CAZVRS010000144.1:0-2678 GCA_964630115.1 uncultured Candidatus Bathyarchaeia archaeon
CTCTTCCCCTGGGCCTGGCACTGGACGGGCGCCACCATAGCTGGCCAGTGCGAGCGCCTGAAGCGTAAGGACCCGGAGATGATAAGGATACTCACGCAGGCCGATAAGGTCCCGCCCGAGGAACTCGATAGGCTGACTGACCCGGTCGAGATGGCCCGATACTTCACGGAGAGGGGCCGAAAGGCCGTGAGGAGGATGGGCTTCTCGGTGGACTGGCGCAGGGAGTTTCACACCACCTCGCAGCACCCCCATTACAACCGCTTCATAGAATGGCAATACAAGAAGCTCCGGGAGCTCGGCTACGTCGTGAGGGGGACGCACCCAGTGGTCTGGTGCCCGTCCTGCCAGAGCTTCGTGGGAGACCACGACCGCCTCGAGGGCGAGGGCGTGAGGCCCGAGGAGTTCACGCTCATGAAGTTCAAGCTGGCTGGCTCGGACGCCTACCTCGTGGCCGCAACCTTCAGGCCCGAGACCATATACGGCGTGACGAACATGTGGCTCAACCCAGATGTCGAGTATGTGGAAGCCCGTGTTGACGGCGAGACCTGGATAATATCGCCTCAGGCAGCCGAGAAGCTAGCCGACCAGGGCAGGTCCGTCCAGGTCCTCAGGTCCTTTAGGGGCTCGGAGCTCATGGGCAAGTCCTGCCTCAGCCCGATAGACGGCCGTGAGCTGCCCATACTGCCCGGCTGGTTCGTGGACCCGGATTACGCAACGGGCGTCGTCTACAGCGTCCCGGCCCACGCACCCTACGACTACCTGGCCCTAAGGGACCTGAAGCGCCAGCCGGAGAAGCTGGCACAGTTCGGCGTAGACCCGGCCGTGCTGGACAAGATAGAGCCCATATCCATGATAGAGGTCGAGGGCTTCGGAGATTACCCGGCCATAGAGCTCGTGGAGCAGATGGGCGTGAAGGACCAGCATGACCCGAAGGCGGAGGAGGCCACGAAGATAATCTACAAGAAGGAGTTCCACGAGGGCGTCCTGAAGCCCATCTGCGGCCCCTATGCGGGCCAGGTGGTCAGGGCTGTCAAGGCCAAGCTCATAGAGGACTTCAAGGCCAAGGGCATAGCGGACTCCATGTGGGAGCTCCCCGCCCGTGTGGTCTGCCGCTGCGGGACGAAGTGCCGTGTCAAGCTGCTCCAGGACCAGTGGTTCCTGAAGTATTCGGACCCGGCCTGGAAGGAGAAGGCCAAGGAATGCGTTAAGCGCATGAAGATATACCCAGAGGCAGCCCGCTCCTGGTTCCTCGAGGTCATAGATTGGTATCTGGATTGGCCCTGTGCCCGCAAGATGGGCCTCGGGACACCGCTGCCCTGGGACCCGGAGTGGCTGGTGGAGACGCTCAGCGACTCCACCATCTACATGGCCTTCTACACCATAATGAGGGCCATAAGGGCCTACAACATAAGGCCCGAGCAGCTCACGGAAGAAGTCCTGGATTACGTCTTCCTCGGCCGGGGCGATCCGGGCGAGATAGCAGGCCGTGTGAGCCTCGAGGAGCGTGTCCTGAGGGAGATGCGTGAGGAATTCCTCTACTGGTATCCGGTCGACCTCAGGAACTCGGCTAAGGAGCTCGTCCCGAACCACCTGACGTTCTTCATATTCCACCACGTAGCCCTCTGGCCACCCGAGCTCTGGCCCAGGGCGATAGGCGTGAACGGCATGGTGATGGTGGAGAAGAAGCCCATGTCCAAGAGGAAGGGCAATTTCGTGCCCATAGAAGATGCCGTTGAGCTCTACGGTGCTGATGCGACCCGCTGTGCCCTCCTCCTCGGTGCAGAAGGCATGGACGATCCTGATTGGAGCGCCGATAACGCCAGGGCCGTGAGGGCAAACCTCGAGTCCTTCTACAACCTCGTCCTCGAGCTGGCTAAGGCTGGCGGTGGCGAGTTCGGAAGGCCCGAGAGATGGCTCTTAAGCGTCCTCCAGGCCCGCATAAGGGCCGTCACGGAGGCCATGGAGGAGCTCAGGACCAGGACGGCCCTCTCCACGGCCTTCTACGAGGTCTGGAACGACCTGAGGTGGTATCTGAGGCGTAAGATGGGGAAGCCCCACGGGCCGACCGTCCGCCAGGCCGTGGAGACCTGGGTGAAGCTCATGGCACCATTCGCACCTCACGTCTGCGAGGAGCTCTGGGAGCGCCTTGGGAAGGAGGGCTTCGTCTCCCTAGCCAGGTGGCCTGAGCCCGACGAGGCCAAGATAGACCTGGAGGCCGAGGAAGGCGAGGAACTCGTCAGGGCCGTGTTAGAGGATCTGAGCGAGGTCATCAAGGTCCTGAAGGTCGAGAAGCCGAGGCGTGTCTGCCTCTACGTGGCCTCGCCCTGGAAGTGGAAGGCCTACCTGAGGGCCCTCGAGGCCGTTGGGAAGGGCAGGCCCGACATGGGGGCCATAATGAGGTCCCTCATGCAGGACCCAGAGCTCAAGGCTAGGGCCGGGGAGGTCGTACCACTTGTCAAGCAGCTCGTTAAGGACATAATGGACACATCGCCTGAGGAGAGGGAACGCCGGCTTAAGCTGGGCCAGCTCGACGAACTGGCCATCTTGAAGGAGGCATCTGCCTTCCTGGCCAGGGAGACCGGGGCCGAGGAAGTCTTGGTCTTCAGGGAAGACGACCCGGGCCGCTACGACCCGAAGGGCAGGGCCAAGCTGGCCAGGCCGTATAGGCCAGCCATATA
>CAZVRS010000145.1:0-2633 GCA_964630115.1 uncultured Candidatus Bathyarchaeia archaeon
CCCGGCTCTTCCACGACCTCTATGAATGAGTCTACGCCCGAGGTGAGCTCTAGGCCGAACGGTCCTTCCTTGGCCCAGACGTTGTGGACCCTTATCTTGGTCCCGACGGGCAGGGCCACGAGCTGGTCGGCCAGATCACGCCAGACGGACAACCTCATCTCGCCCGTGCCATCGCTTACCCTCGTGCTGGCCACGCTCACCTTCTCGCCCCGGGAGGTCACGACCTCCCTCAGCTCGGGGGCCGTTTCTATGACGACCTCCACCGTGTAAGGTCCTCCCTCGCTCGTTATGTCCTTGAGGGGCCTCAGCTCCGCCTCCGTTACGCTCGGGACCTCGAGCTCAAGCCCTTCTGGGTTCAGCTCCAGGGAGCCCATCTTGCCCAGGCTGAGCACGAGCGCCCCCCTGCGCTCCCTCACGTAGGCGTTCCTGAGGAGCAAGAGGTCGCCGGGCCTTATCTGGCCAGCTAGATCGGCTTTCTCGTCCCAGAGGTCCAGCCTTATGGAGCCCGTTTCATCTGCCACGACGAGCGTGGCCACACGGCCCGTCCTGAGCTCCCTGATGCCCCCGACCCTCAGGACCTTGACGAGGACGTTCACGCCGGATTGGCCAGGCCTGAGGTCGGCCACCTTGGCCATCCCGCCGATCGGGACCTCGGCCCTTCCGGGCAGCACTTCCACCTGGCCCGCCCTCTCAACGTGCAGCTCCACCTGGCCCGTCAGAGACTCCCTCACCTTTGCGCCCAGAAGCCTCAGCCTGCTCCCGACCTCAAGGCCCTCGCAGGCGTCGGCAGCATCATCCCAAAGGACGCAGGTCACCGAGCCCGTTTCGTCCGCCAGGACGAGCCTGAGCACCTTGCCCTCAGAGCCATCCGGCCTCCTGAACCTCGTGGGAGGCCTCATGGACGATATGAAGCCCTCAACGCTCACCAAGCGGTCCTCGGGCCCCACCTGGCCTATTTTGACGGGTTCTGGGAAGGGGCTCGGGAACTTGGATTCGTCAACGCCCGGCGGGTTGACCGTTACGACGCCCCTGGCCCCGACGTGCAGCTCCACCTGGCCCCCGAGGCCTTCCCTCGTATAGCCGTGTGCCACCTGGACGACCTGGCCTACCTCGAGTTCGCCCGATTCGACCAGGTCGGCTTTCTCGTCCCATAGGACGACCCTTATGGAGCCCGTCCCATCCGATACGACCATGCTGGCCATCTTCCCGACGGAGCCGTTTTTGCGCCTGAACCTCCTCACACGCCTCAGGCTCATCACCCGGCCCGTGATGGTCACGTCACTCAGGCCCGTCACCAAGTTCTTTATGGGCGTCCCGGGCTCGAACTTCAGGTCCAGATCCACGCCCAGCTCCCTGGCCAGGGAGAGGGCAGCGCTTAACATGCTGACCATGGCACCCGACCTTGATGCCCTTTCCTCGATCATCCTTAGGACTTCCTCACGTGATAGCTCTGGCCTCTGGGACAGTATCTTGTCTATCACTTCTTCCAGGTCCAATTCGTCCCTCCTCCGTGTTCAGCAAGCCCTAGCGCTTCCTCTCCCTCCCGAAGACGAGGTATAGGAAGGCCAGTAAGAGCGTTGCGAACACGAGGCCGCCTAACATGAGCTTGAAGGCCGTGAAGAAGGCCGATTTACTCACGGCCAGCAGGAGTTCCCTCAAGGCCAATTCCCCTCAGCTCCCCTACTACCTCCTCGTATTCTTCGTCCTCGCACTCGATTACCTCGTGCCAATTTAAGCACTCCGCCAGCCTCTGGGCTATCACGTGGTAGCACAGGCGGGCCTTGCCGTCCATGACCCTGAAGTAGAAGTCGTCGCAGGAGCAGAAGGGCGCCCTGGGCAGGACCACGTATTCCCTCTCACGCCCTACTACCACCCACACCACACGGCCGCTGGGCTTGAAGACGTATTTCTTGACCCTCTTCTCCCTCAGGGCCTCAAGGGCGCTGGCCAGCCTGGCCCCGAAGGCCCTGTATAACCTCGCCAGGTGGGAGAACTTCATGTAGCCCATCTTCCCTATCTCTGAGCACACTTCCTCCAGCTCCGAGAGTTCCGGGGCCGTCATCCAGGCCCCTAGGGACCCGTGCGTGATAAGCTTTTCAAGGGGCCGAGTTGCCTTGGAAATGCTTATTTAACACCGCTTACCGTTACCGGGGCGAGTGGGAACTTGCCCATAATGATATACAAGCTCTTGGTCGAGGCCGTTAAGGCATACGGGAGGCCCGTCACGACGGCGGAGCTGATCGATTACGTGAAGAAGAGAATACCCATGTGCGCCGACCACGTGCCCGACCACCTGCCCGTCCTGTTCAAGCGGGGCCTCGTGGAGCGGAGGCTGGACATGGAGAAGAAGGCCTACGTATGGGAGCCGAAGAGGCCCTATAGGTCCGAGGTCGAGCTGGCACGTGAATACCCGGAGCTCTTCCTGGAGTCCATGTATTACCACGCCGTATCCAAGGAGGTGGCTGGCCAGCCCATATCGCTTGACCTCGTCATAGAGCTGCTCTACGAGATATCGGGCGGGAGGGAGGAAAGGCCCAAGGTATCCTTCGTCAGGAAGGTCCTGAGGCGCTTCAGGGAGAAGGAGCCAGAGCTCTACGAGAGGCTGGTCGGGGAAGTGCTTAAGGGCGAGGGCA
>CAZVRS010000146.1:0-2600 GCA_964630115.1 uncultured Candidatus Bathyarchaeia archaeon
CCGGGCTTCATGGGCTTGGGCAAGTATGAGGCCGACATCTACTACGAGATGATAAAGAAGCAGATAGCGACCATAAGGAAGAAGCTCGAGGAGGTCAGGAAGAAAAGGGAACTCCACAGGCAGAGGAGGCGGAAGATAGGCTTCCCCGTCGTCTCCCTGTCCGGCTACACGAACGCTGGCAAGAGCACGCTCTTCTACGCCCTGACGGGCGAATACGTCCAGATAAGCCCGTCCTTGTTCACCACGCTTACGACCACGACCCGGCTGGCCAACTTCGGGGATAGGGTGGCCTTGCTCATAGACACCGTCGGGTTCATAAACAGGCTTCCCGTCGTCCTCGTGGAGGCCTTCAAGTCCACCCTGGAGGAAACAGCCCTATCTGACGTCATAATCCTGGTGGTGGACATAAGCGAGCCAATAGAGGAGGTCGAGAGGAAGCTGAAGTGCTGCTTGGACACCTTGGACGAGATAGGGGCAGGCAAGGTCCCGAGGGTGACGGCCTTGAACAAGATAGACCTCGTGGGCAAGGAAGAGCTTTCCTGGAAGATGGATTACGTCTCGAAGCTCGTTAAAGACCCCATCCCCATATCGGCCTTATACGGGACCAACCTCGAGGAACTGACTTCTAAGGTCTCAAAGCTCCTGCCGGGCTACGTGAAGGCCAAGGTGGTCTTGCCCATGTGCGATGAGGCCTTCTCGCTGGCCTCCTGGGCCATGGACAACACCAGGGTCATAGACGTCCGTTATGAGCCGGACAAGGTGGTCATGGTGGTCGAGGGCCTTGAGCCCGTGGTGGGGAAGCTCATGGGGCGTGCCAGGGAACTCGGCGGTGAAGCCTCCAAGCTCGAGTCTTAGTGCTTGATTATCTTCTCCCACACGCCCAGGTTGTTTATACAGCCTGGATCGGGGGCCAGGTAGCTGCCCAGGTAGCCGTAGGCCCTGGCCCTGCAGCCCCCGCACACGAACCTATACTCGCATTCGCCGCAGTAGGGGGCCAACTTGTCCCTGTCCCTGAGGTCCCAGAAGACGGGGCAGGTTGACCAGAAGTCTTCTACGTCCTTCACGTCCCTGATGTTCCCGACCTTCACGGGCATGAAGACGCAGGGCGTTATGGTGCCGTCCGGGTCAAGGGCGAAGTAAAAGCGGCCTGCGCCGCAACCCCCTATGAACTCCGTTATGCCGGCGACGGCCCTGGAGAACCTCGGGTTCCAGAAGTGCGTCGGGACCACTATCTCGCCGGCCTTGAGGGCCGATTCTATCTCCAGGGCAACACGGGCATACTGGGGGGCCGTTGATACTATCTGTATCTTACGGCCCTTAAGGACCTCGCTGACCATATATTTCAGAACCTCCTCCCGCTCCCTCGGGCTTAGGTCGTTCTCGGTTATGAAGATCCCACGGCCGGTGGGGACGAAGTTGAAGCAAGTCAGGCCCTGGACCCCGAGTTCCTCGCACATCTTTATCATCTCCGGAAGCTCCGATACGTTCGACTTCGTCACGGTCATGGCCACCTGCGTCCAGAGGCCGACCTCGACGCAGTTCCTCACGCCCCTTATGGCCATCTCGAAGGCGCCAGGTATGCCCCTGAACTCGTCGTGCGTCTCGGGCCTAGCGCCATCTATGCTTATCTCGACGTATAACAGGTCGAGTTCCTTCAGCCTCCTGGCTACTTCCCTCGTTATCAAGGTGCCGTTGGTGGCTATGGCTGTGAAGACGCCGTATTCACGAGCCCTCTTCAGGGCCTCGAACAAGTCCTTCCTCATCAAGGGCTCGCCGCCCGAGAAGGCTATTATGGTGACCCCGGCGTCCGCCAGCCTGTCAACGGTCCTCAGGACCTCCTGCGTGGTCATCTCGTTCGGCCTCGGCCTCGGGCCAGCCGAGGCGTAGCAGTGCTTGCACCTCAGGTTGCAGGCCCAGGTGTAGTTCCACACGACCAGTATGGGCGACCCGGGCGTGAAGGGCTTCCTGACCCCAAACCTGGCTATGCCCTTCATGACGCTCGCTATCCCACGGCGCCAGTGGGATTCCTTCAGGGTCTCCTTCAATTGGTCGAGCGATGTATCCAAGTGCCTGCAGCTCATGGAGAGAGCCCACCTCACGAGCGGCGTGGCCACGTGGGAGCACAGGAAGCAGGCATCCTTCCTGACGCCTGATATGAGTTCCAGGGAGGTCTCGAGGAAGCTCTTGCCATCCTTCGGGCACTTGTGCGTCAACAGGCTCAAGACGGTCCTGACGGGCCTCTTGTCCAAGAAGTCCTTAAGCATCTGGATGTTCGTGCCTAAGTCTGTTTTCCCCACTTTTGATCCCACCACCGGCCCAGGAGGCCGTGATATTCCCTTATTAAAAGATTTGTCCTTCTCCATGCCGCAAGAGTTATATGGCTCTGGCCTCAGATCAGCTTGAGCCCCGGTAGCTCAGCCTGGTTAGAGCACTGCCCTGGTAAGGCAGGGGTCCCGGGTTCAAATCCCGGCCGGGGCTCCACTTCCCAACCAAAAGAAAGCCATTCTAGTGGTTGAGCAGTGCTCAACCACAGCTTCTAGGCCAACTGAGCCAACGGGCAGAGAAATAAAGCCCGGCTTGGTTGAGCAATTTCTACCAAG
>CAZVRS010000147.1:0-2597 GCA_964630115.1 uncultured Candidatus Bathyarchaeia archaeon
AGCAGGCACGCCAGCTCAAGGGGCGAGCCCACCTTGAGCACCCACACGCCCGGGAACCTGGGTCACGAGGCCCCCTACGGTGGGAGGCCGAGGGAGCTGGCTTGGTCGGAACCGAACATAATGAAGAAGGCCCTCCAGATCCTTGAGGCCGAGAGGTCCCGCTTGAACCTGGCCGAATACAAGGCGTGTCTTGAGGCCACGCACCACGGCCCAACGGGCCTCCAGGTCCCGGTGGCCTTCGTGGAGATAGGGAGCACGCCCGACCGTTGGTCGGACCCGCTGGCCGGCGAGGCGGTGGCCGAGGCCATATGGGAAGCTGCCACTAATCCCGCTAGGGCCGATAGGGCCGTGGGCTTCGGGGGAGGCCACTACGCACCTAAGTTCACGAAGCTCGTCTTAGAAGAAGTGGGCGTGGCCGTGGGCCATATAGTCCCCAAGCACGCCTTCTCGGCCCTCGGGCGAGATAGGTGGCTCATAGAGGGGCCCGTCTCAAAGACGTGGGGAGGCTGCGAGGTGGCCGTGCTGGACAGGAAGGGCCTTAAGGGGGCCGATAGGAAGTTCGTGGCATCCGTGGCAGAAGAACTCGGCCTGGAGGTCCTAATCATATGAGCAGGTCCTTCCAGATTTACGTGAGGGATGAGGAGAAGTGCGTTGAATGCGGCTTCTGCGGTGAGTTCGTCTTCTGCCCTGGTATGGGGCGCCCCACCATATACAGGGACCCGGGTAAGTGCGTGGGCTGTGGTGCCTGCTACTTAGCCTGCCCCTACGAGGCCGTGAGGCCCCTAGAGGACCGAGGGCCGAGGCCGACCGTCAGGCTGACCGTTGAAGGCGAGCCCTACGAGGTCCCGGGGAGGATAACGGTCCGGAGGGCCCTCGAGTTCCTCGGCTTCCACCTCTCCAGGTTCCCGGGCGAGGGGGAGCTCTCCGTCCCTTGCGAGGCGGGCGGCTGCTTCACGTGCTCGGTCTACGTCAACGGCCAGCTCCAGCCAGCCTGCACGACGCCCGTGGAAGACGGCATGGTCATAGAATTCCCGGGCGAGGGACAGAGGCTGCTGAGGCGTGTATCTGGCTTCCAGCCGCATCCCGTCGGCGGCGTCGGGACGCCCTGGTGGCTCAAGGACAAGGGGGCCTACGTAGAGGTCGCCTGTTTCGCACACGGCTGCAACCTGAGGTGCCCTCAGTGCCAGAACTACTCTGTGACGTATGACAGCGTTGAGAGGCCCCTGGCGCCCGAGGAAGCTGCTAGGAGGCTGACGGCCCTCAGGCGCTACTACGGCGTGGATAGGATGGCCATTTCGGGTGGCGAGCCCACGCTCAACCGTGATTGGCTCGTGGCCTTCTTCAAGGCCCTGAGGTCCTTCAACAAGGACCGGGAGGCCCGCTTCCACCTGGACACGAATGCGACCGTGCTGACGCCAGATTATATAGACGAGCTGGTCCTAGAAGCAGGCATAACGGACATAGGGCCGGACGTGAAGGGCCTCAGGCTGGAGACCTTCATGGCCATTACGGGCATAAGGGACCGTGAGCTGGCCAAGCGGTATCACGAGAACGAGTGGAGGACCGTGAAATACATCATAGACAACTACTACCCAGATGAGGTCTTCATGGGCATAGGGATACCCTACAACCCAGCCTTCATGAGCCTGGAGGAGCTGAGGGAGATGGGCGAGCGCATAGCCTCCATGGACCCGTCGGTCCAGGTCTGCGTGTTGGACTACTTCCCGACGTTCAGGCGCAGGGACATGAGGAGGCCGAGCTACCGGCAGATGCTGAAGGCCCGGGAAACGCTCCTTGAGGCTGGCCTGAAGACCGTCATAGCCCAGACCGTCATGGGCCACGTAGGGCCCTGATGGACCTGCTTGACGGCAGCTTTAATAGTCATGCATCCCGCCGGCACCGGGAAAGGCCTTGCCCGAGGGTGAAGTGCCCGGGTCGTTCCTCACGGCCCTGACGGCCCTCATGGCAGCACTCCACGCAGCCCTAGCCTCCATACCTGGCCCGTTCGGGTTCAGGAGCTGGATGATAATCATACTGCCCCTCGAGGGCATGATGCTTGGCCCAGGGCCAGCAGCAATATCGGCCATGATCGGCGGCTCCATAGGCTGCGTCCTTAGGGGCGAGGGAGCCATACTGCCCATAGTGGCATTCTCCGAGCCGCTCGGGGCAGCATCAGCCGGCCTGGCCTTCAAGGGCCGTTGGAAAGAACTGCTGGCTCTCTACTCCATCATGCTTGCCGCCTACTTCGCACACCCATACGGCCGGGCCCTCCCGGCCTGGTGCCTCTGGGACATATACGTGGCCACGTCAATCGCCTTCGTGGCCAGCCTCTTCTCCTATAGGGCCTTCAGGAGCTCCCTTGACGTGGTCCTGGGCCGCCTGGCCGAGGAAATGCCCATCTTGAATGACCTAAGGGCCTTCCTCAAGAAGGGCTGGCGCTCGGGCTCGCCAGCAGCCGTGGCCCTATCGGCCTTCATGGGCCTTGAGGCAGACTCGCTGGCCAGGATATTCGTCTTCATCCCCTTGTGCTTCTACGTCATCCTGGGCGTCCGCTTTGAGGCCATAGTCCCCCTCTGGTATCTCGGGGCCCTCGCCAC
>CAZVRS010000148.1:0-1551 GCA_964630115.1 uncultured Candidatus Bathyarchaeia archaeon
CCATCGGGATAAGCACCTTCAGGCAAAAATTAGACCCTTCTGACCTACTCTGCTTGGACGGCGTATGTAAAGGACGCTGCTGACCTGCTTCATATCGGCAGGAAGGAGCTCGTGAGGGCGAACCAGACGAAGGCCACGAGGCCGACTATGGCCGTGTAGCCCATGAAGTCCCTAGCCCTCAGCTTTATCTCACGGGTCATCGGGGCACTTATGACGACGGCCCAGAAGGGCTGCCAGAGGTTACAGACAGAATCAGCGTAAGCGTAAGCCATGAGCACTCTCGCAACGGGGACGCCTATCATCTTGGAGGCCGGTATGTATATGGGTGCCAGAACCATCCACTCCCCGCCGCCCGAGGTTATGAAGAAGTCCAGGATGAGGGCGCAGAGGTAGGATATGAAGGTCCAGTTAGCGGGGGTGGCGAAGCTTGCGAACCACTTGGCTATGGCTATTGCCAGGACGGGATGACCGGTGACGCCCTTCCCGGTGAATATGCCCGCTATGCCAGCGTAGAACGGGAACTGCATGAGGATGTTGGCTACTGCGTAGGTTGACTCCCTTATCGCCCTTGCGTAGCTTATCGGGGTCTTGTGGAGGGCCAGGCCCACGAGGAGGAGCAGGAATATCACGCTGTTCAGGTTGAGGCCGGCGAGCCCGTGCTTGTAGAAGTGCCAGATTATGTAGGGGAAGCCGAGGGCGCATATCACCAAGTTCAGTATCCAGGCCCTATCCATTATCTCGGCCGGGGTGGGCTTGGCCTCCTTCTCCTTGCGTTCCTCCTCGGCCCACGAGGCCTGAGACCCGCCAGCCTTGGAGCTAGTCTCCTGGGCCTTCTTCTGGAGTTCCTCTACCACGCGAGCTAAGTCCCACTCCGGCGGGACGACCCTCGGGGCCAACATGGGCACTAAGACCAAGATTATGATGGCTATGCCTATTATCGATACTATGTTCATGGTGGAGAACAGGGTCTGGGAGGGCGGTATGAGCTCGGCTTCTATGCCCATGGCCTTGAGGCCCTCCACGAAGGTCTTGGTGTTCATCATGAGGGGGGCGGAGCCCGAGAGGCCGCCATGCCATATCAGGCTGCAGGAGTAGACCATGGCGGCCACGACCCTGTAATCGGTGTTCTTCACCCTCCTGGCCGTCATGTAGCCGAAGAGGGCAGCTAATAATAGGAGGGACCAGCTTATGTAGCAGAGCACGAGCGATACTATGCCCACTAATAGGTAGACACGCCTTGGCGTCCCAGCCTTCTCGGAGAGCCATTCGAAGAACCTCTGGGCCGGGGGAGCCAAGCCGACCGCATAGGCGGTCACGACTATGAGGCACATCTGGACGGTGAAGGCCAGGAAGCCGGGCGACCAGAAGCCCGAGTACCAGTCCACGAGGATGTCTAAGAAGGTCGCGTGAACCACCACGGCCGATAGGATGGCCGCTATTATAGTCAGGACGAGGACGAAGACGAACGAATCAGGTAGCCATCTCGCGAAGGTCTCGGCGAAGATGCGGCCTATGGCCTCCAGCCTAGTTTCCTCCCTGCTCACCAGAACC
>CAZVRS010000148.1:1561-2592 GCA_964630115.1 uncultured Candidatus Bathyarchaeia archaeon
CACCGGTCATGGCTGTGATCGTGTTCTCCTTAAAAGACTTTCGCTACGTCCTGCCCCTCTCAGCCCATCTAGCCCATCGTTGAGGGCGCCCGTGTCGCAAACCTTTTATAGCTTCCGGGAATCCATCGGGAACGGGGACGGGTATGGCCTACAGGGAGAAAGTCATAATAACCTGCGCTATCACGGGCTCCGTTCACACGCCGAGCATGAGCCCTTACCTGCCCATCACGCCCGAGCAGATAGCGGATGAAGCCGTCAAGGCCGCCGAGGCCGGGGCCGCCATAGTCCATATACACGCCAGGGACCCGAAGACCGGGATGCCTTCTTCCGATCTCAATATCTTCAGGGAGATACTGACGAGGATAAAGGAGCGGAGCGATGTCGTCATCTGCGTGACCACGGGTGGGGGGATAGGCATGACGCCTGAGGAGAGGATAGCCGTGGTTCCAGAGTTCGAGCCCGAACTCTGCTCCTTTAACATGGGCTCCATGAACTTCGCCCTCCCGCCCGAGATATTGGAGCGCATCAAGACGTGGAAGTATGATTGGGAGAAGGCGATGATAGAGACGAGCCAAGACTTCGTTTTCAAGAATACCTTCAAGGACCTGAGATACTTCGTCAAAACCATGTATGAGCACGGCACCAAGCCCGAGTGCGAGTGCTATTGTGAGAGCCACATCTATAACCTCTGGCGCCTCCTAAAGGAGGGAACCATAAAGAAGCCGTTGTGGATGCAGTTCTGCCTGGGCATGTATGGCGGCGTAGGGGCCAGTATAGAAGACCTCGTGCACATGAAGGAAACAGCCGAGAGGCTCTTTGGGCCGCCTGGTCCTGACAACTGGCTTTGGTCGGCTCTTGCAGCTGGCAGGTGGGAGTTTCCGATATGCATGGCTGCGGTGGCGATGGGAGGACATGTTAGGGTGGGTCTAGAGGACAACTTATACCTGAAGCGTGGGGTCCTCGCCAAGAGCAACGCCGAGCTCGTGGAGAAGATGGTCCACCTAATAGAGGAGGTAGTGGGCTGGCGTGAG
>CAZVRS010000149.1:0-2546 GCA_964630115.1 uncultured Candidatus Bathyarchaeia archaeon
CGGCCTGGGCCACGGGCTGGAGCAGCGGGTATATGCAGATCAGCACCGACAGCAGCACGGCTATTGCGAATAGCTTGTTCAGTTGCTTCACCCTCCCACCTTCAGTTGGGAGTTCTCAATTGATGGGTATTTAAAGGTTTCCCGAAGCAGGCCTACGATGTTCCTCGGCTCTCGCTATAACCATTTTTTCGAGCAGACCTATGAACAACAGGCCTACTCCAGATGTGGCTAAGACAGCGGCTGGTAGTGCAAGCCACGAGAGAGGGTATTCGTATCCTACGACGACATAATCGTAAGATATACAGGCGGTTCCAGAGCCCTCAGCACGAATTAAAATGACGAACAGGTCACGGATGCTGGAGTTCAGGTCAACTGATGCTTCCTCGCCCGCTGGCACTTCTAAAAGCAGAGAAGCTTCTCTTCCTACGGTCACGTTTAACCTGACGGACACGTTAGATGAGAAGAACACGGCCGACCTCTCTATGTAGAGCAGCCTAAAAGCGCCCTCTGGAGGGCTTATGGAGAAGGCCTCGCCCGCCGAGACGACCAGGTGTTCTGACCTGTGAAACTCGGCCCTGTAGGGCTTCTTGGCCACGACGCTGAGGCCGACGCCGAGGGACAAGAAGACCAGGGCGATTACTATGAAGCGGGCGTAGGGCTCCTTCAGCACGAGGGGTCCACCCGAATGGAAGGGCCCCTCTGACCTTAAAGGCCCTGTGAGGAACTCGGCCACGGGGCACCCTTAATTCCCGGCCTCCCTCTGGCCATCGTGGAGAGGGCTGGCGGCCTCTTGACCGGGCCGGGGAAGCTGATCGAGGTCAGGGATGTAGTCAAGAAGTTCGGGAACGTGGAGGCCCTCAGGGGCGTATCGCTTTACGTCGGGAAGGGCGAGATAGTCGGCCTATTAGGCCCGAACGCCAGCGGCAAGACCACGCTCCTCAAGCTCGTCATGGGCTTCATGAGGCCGGATGGCGGGCAGGTGAGGGTCCTGGGCCGGGACCCCTTCGAGGACCCAAGCGTTCGGGCCGAGGTGGGCTACGTGCCAGAGGAAGTCCTGCTTTACGATTCCCTGACCGTTAGAGAGTTCCTCTACTTCCTGGGCCGGATGAGGAAGATGGACCCGGGCAAATACATGGATAGGGCCAGGGTCCTCACGACCGTATTCGAGATGGAGGACAAGCTGGAGTGCCTCATAGGCTCCCTATCGAGGGGAGATAGGCAGAGGCTGGCCATAATATCGGCCCTCCTCCACGAGCCGACCGTCTTGGTCTTGGACGAGCCCATAATGGGCCTCGACCCCGTGGCGGCCAGGGTCTTCAAGGAAATAGCGGTCGAGATGAAGGAGAAGGGCAAGGGCATACTCCTGTCGACCCACGTGCTTGAGCTGGCTGAGGCCCTGTGCGACCGGATATACCTGCTCCACGAGGGCCGGATAGTGGCCGAGGGGGACGTCGGGGCCGTGAGGAAGGCCCTCGGCGAGGACAAGAGCCTCGAGGACGTCTTCATAGAGCTCACGGAGAAGGACGAGGTCCTTGAGAAGGTCATCAGGGTCCTCAGGGAGGAGTTCTGAATTGGAGTGGGGCGAGGCCTGGCGTGTGGTAAAGGTCCTGGACCGTGAGGCCATATACGGCGCCCACAGGGGCTCGGACCCCACGCTCGACGAGCTCAAGCTCCTGAGGCTCGTCAAGCTCAACAGGGCCTTCTACTTGGTCGAGATGGCCGTGGCCGTCCTGCTCATACTGCTCATGGTAGGGCCCCCCGTCCTGCTCTCGGGCCCGGAGGGCCTGAGGGAGGCCGTGAGGAGCTCCACGACGCTCTACGTCGTGATGTTGTTCATGTTGGTCTTCATGGTGGGCTCTACCTCGGCCTTGGCCTTGCAGGAGTTCGGGCATCTGAAGGTCCTGATGCAGCTCCCGCTGAGGAGGGAGGACCTGAAGAAGATAGTCATGGCCTACCTGGTGTATGAGGTAGGGCCTGTCCTGGCTGTCCCGCCCATCTATGCCATAATGGTGGCCGAGAAAACGGGCCTGATATGGGCCTTCTTGACCGTATCCCTATATGGCTACGCCAGCATCTCCCTGGGCCTGGCGGCTTCCCTGGCCCTGTCCGTGGCCCTGTGGAAGAGGAGGGGGCTCGTCAAGGGCCTCAGGGCCAAGTTGGCCAGGGCCTTCTGGAACGGCCTTTACGTCATGACCATGTTCTCCATAGGCATACTATACCAGCTCTACGCTTACGCCGAGAACGTCAGGGCCTTCCTGGGCAAGGCCGTGCCGGAGATCGGCTTCCTCAAGCTGGTTTACCCCTTCTCGGCTTCAGAAGGCTTGTTCTGCGAGGGGCCACGTGAAACAGCCCTTTCGATTTGCTCCTGCATCGCTTATTCGCTCGCCTTCTACCTGGCCCTGGACAGGATGCTGGCGTCTTACGCAAGCAGGGCCCCCTTCATGGTCCACGAGACGGCCCGGGGCGGGGAGCTCGGCAGGCCGAGGTTCTGGCTCCCGTTCCCCAGGCTCGCCATGGCCCTGAAGGACCTGAAGGTGGCCATGAGG
>CAZVRS010000150.1:0-2534 GCA_964630115.1 uncultured Candidatus Bathyarchaeia archaeon
TGAAAATAGAAGATGGCGTCTTCGTGGGCCCGAGGGCCACGTTCACGAACGACAAATACCCGGTAGCCGGTTCCGAGTGGGCCATCTCGCCCATATTGGTGAGGCGTGGGGCCGTCATAGGCGCTGGGGCCGTGATACTGCCGGGCGTGACGATCGGCGAGGGAGCCATCGTGGCCGCTGGCGCCGTCGTGACGAAGGACGTTCCGGACAGAACGGTCGTGGCTGGCGTGCCAGCAAGGCCGATAGGGACCAGGGAAGAATACGAGCGGAAGAAGGCCGAGCTGCTCAGGAGGTCAAGGACCGGATGAGGGTCTGGCTGGACGCCTGCACGGGCAAGCACGTCAGATACACGACGGCCATAGCCAGGGCCCTCAGGGCTAGGGGGCACGAGGCCATATTGACCACCAGGGAGCACCCGGACACACTGGCCTTGGCTGAGGCGTTGGGCGAGGAGTTCTTGGTCATCGGCCGATACGTGCCACAATCGAGGGCCGGGAAGCTCATGGCCAGCATAAAGCGTGAGGAAGAGCTGGCCCGTATCTTCTCCTCGGAGGACATGAGGCCAGATGTGGCCATTTGCAACCAGAGCGTCGAGCTGTGCCGTGTGGCCTTCGGCCTGGGGGTGCCGATCATATGCACTTCGGACACGCCATACGCCGAGGCGGTCGGCAGGCTCACCATACCCCTGGCGGACGTGGTGGTGACCTCCAAGGCCCTGCCAGTCGAGCTCTACAGGGCCCTGGGGGCCAGGAGGATCGTGCAGTTCGATGGTGTGGACGAGGTGGCCTGGGTGGGCAAGCCGGGCCTGGCGGCCCCAGGGGAAACCGTATCCTGGCTCAGGGAGCTCGATAGGCCCCTGATAGTCATAAGGGAGGAAGAGCACGGAGCTGCCTACGCAAGGGGAGGGGGCCTCATGGTCAAGGTGGCCAGGGCCCTCAAGGGCCTCGGGACCGTGGTCTTCCTCCCGAGATACGGGAGGCCACGGGGCCTGCCTGATGAGGCCGTGGTGCCCGAGGGCTTCGTTGATGGCGTTCTCCTGGCCCGTGAGGCCGACCTTGTGGTCGGGGTTGGCGGGACCTTGTGCCGTGAGGCCGCCCTCCAGGGGACGCCCGCCCTGGTGGTCCGCTACGTGGGCCGGATCCACGTGAACGAATACCTGGCCCGCAGGGGCTTCCCGATAGTGGAGGTGGGCCCTGACGAGGTCTCTGCCAAGGCCAGGGAACTCGTCGGCCGCAAGGAAGACGTTGAGGACCTGCTTAAGGACCTTGAGGACCCGGTGGACGTAATAGCCAATCTGGCCGAGGAAATAACCTCAAGCCATTAACCGTTAGTGAGGCCTCCTCCCGTGAGGATCAAGATGGCTTTATCAGCGCCTCCAGGGCCTTGACCTTCCTGCCCACCATCCGCTCCAGGAAGGGCCTCGCCTTCTCGTTCTCGGCTATTATGCGCTCCCTCCCGAGCCTCTTCATGGTCTCGGCCATCTGGGTTATGAGCTTGGCGAACTTATCGCCTTCTGCGGCCGATATGTATTCAACCACGAAGCGCTCCGAGCTTATCCCTATCTTCTCCAGGACCTTCCTGAGGGCCTTCATGCGCTCCGTCATGTGCCAGTTGCCGGAGATGTAGTGGCAGTCGTAGGGCAGGTGGCAGGCGGCCACGAGGACCATGCCTGCGCCACGCCTGAACGCCTCGAGGACGAAATCACGGTCAACACGGCCGGAGCACATGACCCTTATTATGCGGACGTTCGTCGGATACTCGAACCTGCTCGTGCCAGCCAGGTCAGCTCCGGCGTAGGAGCACCAGTTGCAGCAGAAGGCCAGTATCTTGTCCTCCGGGTCCTCCTCCAGGGCAGCCCATATCTGTGCGAATATCTGGGCATCCGTGAAGTGCATCTGCGTTATGGCATCTGCCGGGCACTCGGCTACGCAGGTCCCGCAGCCGTGGCACTTGGCTGGCACGACACGGGCGGGCCTTCCTTCCTCGACCTCTATGGCCCCGTAGGGGCACTTAGTAGCACAGATGCCGCACTTCGTCTTCGTGTTGCGGCACTTCTCCGGGTCGACCACGGCCACTATGGGCTCTATGACCCACTCGTCCTTGGACAGTATGGACATGGCCCTGGCGGCGGCCGCTGCACCCTGGCTGACGGAGTAAGGTATGTCCTTCGGGCCCTGGCAGCAGCCGGCCAGGAATATGCCATCCGTTGGGGAGTCCACGGGCTTCAGCTTCGGGTGGGACTCCATGAAGAAGCCCGTGGCGTCAACGGATATGTTCAGCTTCCTGGCCAGCTCGTCGGAGCCCTTGGCCGGTATGGCGGCCGTCGAGAGGACCACCATCTCGACCTCTAGGTCCAGTATCTGGCCCGTGAGCGTGTCCTCCACCTTTATTATGAGGTTCTTGGTCTCCGGGTCCTCCACTATCCTGGACGGCCTGCCACGTATGAACACTATGTCGAGCTCCCTGGCACGCCTGAAGAACTCCTCGAAGCCCTTGAACGGCGTCCTCATGTCCATGTATATGATGTAGACCTC
>CAZVRS010000151.1:0-2513 GCA_964630115.1 uncultured Candidatus Bathyarchaeia archaeon
TAAGTATCCCAGAGAGACGCTCTTGCTTATCAGCTACGTAATCCGCTATGGCCTGTGCTATCTTGGCGTAGTCATCAACTTGGATTTCTAACTCGTAGGTCTGCCCGAGGCTCCTGGCTTTGACGAACTCAGGTTCACGTTCTATTTGCTCCTCGAGGGCCTCGCAGAGGGGCAGTGCTATGCCGTATAGTATTAAGGTATCCGTGTAAAGTCCGTGACCAGGCATGAACATCCTGATGCTCATTTTCTCCTCCTCCTGCCAGTTTTCTCAACAGGCCAGAAGGCCGTCAAGGTGAAATCCTCAGCCTCGATCACCCTGATGGGCCTCTCATACACGATCTTTACCTCAGAGGGCTTGATAATCGGTATTACCAGGCCATCCTTCCTCTTCTCCATCTTCACTTCACACGGGATCACGTAGGGCCTTGGGATCCTGAGCTCATCGCACATCTTAGCTACTGTGTGAGGCCCTTCTACCGGGCCTGTTAGATATTCCATGGGCGTGGGGAACTTAGTCCTCACCTCTTCGGCCTCATAGACCTCTGCCTCATATGCTCTTACGTCTACGACCGTGCACAGGGATTCGGTGTCTCCTATCCTCTGGGCCAGGTAGAGCCAGTTGGGCTTAATATCTATGTCGCTTCCCACGGCCCAGGCGCAGAGGAGTTCATGCCCCATCACATATTCACGGTAGAGGGCATCCATGAGCTTCATCTCGAGCACTGATTTGAGGACTTTAAAATCCTCCCGCTCGATCGCAGATGTCAGAGCTTCCCGTTTCTCCTTCCTCACACGACCCTCATCTACTACCCTAAAACGTCTCAGGACCACGGAGGAAGGCGCCAGGGGGAGGCCTTCCTCAGCCGGAGCTGCTCTGGCAGCCAGGAGCCTCTCTCCTCTTACCCAGTCCCTAACTCGGTCTAAGGCCCTGGTCCCCAGGCCCGTGGCCACGCCTAAGCAGTAAGCTAAGAGGCCTACCAACGAGGAAGGCTGTGGCACGGGGAGGCTCGACATGACCTGGAATGCTTCTGGATGCTTAATAGAAAAAAGGGGAAGGCGGACCCTGGCGATCATCAGCTCAGCCATTCCTCCACGACCCCCGCAGCTCTTATCACGGCCTCCACAGGCGACTCCACGGCCTCTACCACGTCTTCCCGTAAGACCTTGAGGGCCTCGGATGGCCTATTGCCAGCTGCGAATACCTTAAGGTCCTGAACTAGGCCGGAGTCCAGGGCCGCCTTGAGAACCCTGGCGCTTTCCTCAGCGTAGTCCTTGAAGAAGCCGTGGACGAGATTGGGCAATGGCTGTTTGGCTACAGCACAGATGACCTCCGTGGTCCTCATCACCGGCAACGCCCTAGAGCTGGCAGCACCAAAACGGCCCGTGAGGAGGTCGGCCAAGGCCAGCATGGCAGCTTTGGCCCTCTTACGCCTGTCTTCGAGTCCTATTACGGGCTCCACGGGGTTAGCTAGGGGGACGCCCACGTAAGCCAGGTCCAGGGTGCAGGCGAAGCCGTAAACGCCGCTCGCATACTCACGCTTGAAGACCATCATGGCCTCTTGAGCCTGGATCCTGCCCGTGGGTTCCAGGACGACTCTGTTGTGGGTGACGGCAGCATACTCGGCCCTTAGGTCTTCTACGGGGAGCATGAAGGCGAACTTCACGATGCTTTCACGGCGGATCTGTTGGTCGGGCTGGAGGAAGCCGTGGAGATCTTCTATGGCACATCGCTTCAGGAATTCTTCCTCGCTTGTAACCGTCTTGTCGGGAGACCTGAACATCATGAACCTCCGGCAGAAATCGCACAGCTTGTCGTAGTTGACCTCCATCAGCCTCTCCACGGTCTTTATGGCGTGCCAGTGCTTCAGCATGTTGCCCGAGATGACCACGTCTTCCGAGATATCGTAGGGCCTATTGGGATCGCCTGTCCGGCGGACCACATACATCTTGGATAAGGCCATGTAGTTCCCCACGGCCCCCTCGGCATTAGCACTATGGAGGTTGACTATGGCTCGGCCGGTCACACGCACGTAGGTCATGCACTACCACCTCCGGCCCCGGTCCTCTTGGGTTCCCGGTGGAGCAGGGCGAAGGAAGCTACGAGCGATCCGACCATTCTTGGTGCACGTTCGTCTTTAGTGGCCAGCTCCACGAGCTCCCTCAGATCTGCGTCATCCACGGTGAACTCCTCTGGCTTGCGGCTGATCGTGATCTCATTACGTTCTACGCCTTCCCTGAGCTTCTCTATCACCCTGTCCTTGACACGGGCAGCCTCGTAAAGGGCGTCTTGGAACTCCCTTAGATCCCGGCACCGTGCGAGCTTGTCGAAAAGCGCCAAGTTCCCTTCTACGACTTTGTAGGCAGCGAGGTAGCGGGTCCACCGTTCTAAGACAACGGACTTAGCCAACAATTGTCGGACCACGTCAAGAGATGCCTTGCCCGCCATCACGTCCACCGCCTCTCTAGAGGCTGGAAGGGGATATAAGGCTTCGCTGCACGGGCGTAGAATTTTT
>CAZVRS010000152.1:0-2497 GCA_964630115.1 uncultured Candidatus Bathyarchaeia archaeon
GAGGGCTTGGGCCTGAACAACCGGCCCTTCCGCCTCATGGCCACGACCCACATGCCCGTCTCCTCGGGCAGACGGGCCTCGGAGAGCTTCTTGCCGACAAGGGGACTGTCCTCGGCCACCTCTACTATGGCCACCCGCTCGTCGGATTCTTCTATGGCCATCTTCACGACCGGGTGGGCCCTGAGGCCCCTCAAGATGACGTTGGCTATCTCGTAAGCGGCGTCTGCTATCTCCTCGCTGAGGAAGCCTATCCTGAGCAGGGCCAGCATGTCGTCCACGTCCACGGAGTTGAACTTGCTCGTCAGGAGGGCCGTCTGGAACTCGGCGTGTAACTCGTCCACGTATTCCTCTAGGCTGGCCACTTCCTTGGCCAGGTCGGGGCTGTTCAGCAGCAGGGCCGTGTAGGCCAGGTCTATGGCCAGCTCGGAGGATTCCTTCAGGTCGAGCAGCAATTCGGCCAGCCTGACCATCCTCTCGTCCGGCTTCGGGGGCGTGGGCCTATGAGCATTTCCCTCGGCCAGCTCCACGAGCTCCGAGGCCTCACCCGGCGAGCCACGTGCTATGAGAACGTCCCCAGGCATGAGGACCTCGTCGTCCTCCGGGTTTATGAGCCAGCTGCCCTTCCTCTTTATGGCTATTACCTCGACCCAGGGGTCAAGCTCGCCCGCCTTCGAGCCCACGAGCTTGGAGCCTTCCTTGACGACCGTCCTGACCAGCCTTTCCTTCGTGTGCGAGAAGGCCTCCCTTATGGCCGGGTGGAGGCCCACGCCCCTGAGGACCATCTTGGCTATGTCGGCTGCGGCGTCCACCACACGGGATATGGAGCTGGCCACCCTGGATATGGGCACGAGGGCCAGGGCGTCGTCGGGTGCCCTGGCGGCCAGCATGAGGCTTACCTCGAGGTTCAGGAGCAGGTCTTCTGCGTGTTCCTCGAGTTCCAGGACCTCCTTCGCCAGGTCGGTGCTGTGGAACAGGTATGACGAGTAGGCCAGGTCGACCGCTAGATCGCATAGGTCCTTCAGGTCGACCAGGAGCTCTCTAACTGGCGTGGGCCTGAAGGTCAACTTGGCCTTACCTTGTCCCAACTTGGCCCATCTACCCCCTTGGGGCTAACTTGCCTTGTCCCGGCGGGATATAAGCTCTGCGTGGAGGGAGCCCTGAAACCAATATAGGGGCAGGTGGGGCCCGGGCCGTGAGGTGGTGGTCGTGAAGCTGGGCAAGGTGGAAGTGGAGGAGACGTTCTCTGAGCTGTTCCCAATGTGGGTCTCCAGGGTCCTGATAACGGCCGACGAGGAGAAATGGGCCCTGATAGCCGCCCAGGAGGCCACCGGCTTCGCCACCAGCATAATAGGCTCGCCAGCCGAGGCAGGCATAGAAGGCCCCGTCGGGCCCGATAAGACGCCGGACGGCAGGCCGGGCTACCTCATCCAGATCTACCAGAGGAACTGGAGGCTCCTCAGGGACCAGCTCATAGCACGCATAGGCCAGTGCGTCCTCACGTGCCCGACCACGGCCGCCTTTGACGCCACTCCAGAGCCTAGGAGGAAGCTCAGGGTCGGGAGGGCCATAAGGCTGTTCGGAGATGGCTGGCAGAGGCGTGCGGTCCGCTACGGCCGGAAGCTCTGGCGCATACCCGTCATGGAAGGCGAATTCATCGTAGAGGACGCCTTCGGGGCCAGGATAGGCGTAGCGGGCGGCACGGTCATAATAATGGCCAAGGACAGGCGATCGGGCCTCAGGGCGGCTGAGAAAGCCGCCGAGGCTATGAGGGGCGTCGGGAACGTCATACTGCCCTTCCCAGGCGGGATCTGCCGTGCTGGCTCGAAGGTAGGCTCGAGGAAGTATAAGCTCCCGGCTTCCACGAACGACCCCTACTGCCCGAGGCTGAGGAAGCTCGTGGAAGACACGAAGGTCCCGGAGGGCGTGAGATGCGTTTACGAGCTCGTCGTGAACGGCCTGACGCTCGATGACGTGAAGAAGGCCATGGCTGCTGGCATAAGGGCTGCCTCCGAGGTCGAGGGCGTGGTCCGCATAACGTCCGCCAACTACGGCGGCAAGCTGGGGCCGATAAAGATATACCTGAAGGACCTCCTGGGGGCCTGACCGGCCCGGGTCGCCTGAAGGCGTTTTCTATGACTAACCCCTCAGACCTCGAAGAGGAGCCTGATTATTATCCGGCGCCCGGCGTCCCTCTCCCGCACGATTATGTATATGTTGGCTGGGACCACGATCGAGTAGACGAGCAGGCCGCTGAGGAAGAAGCTCCCGCAGCCCCTCGGGAGCCTGGCCACATGCTCGAACCAGTAGGAGATGGCCAGGCCCAGGGGGGAGTGCCTGAAGGGCACGAGGGCCAGCACATTAGCCGTTGTGAACGGAAAGAAAAGCGGGTTGTAAGTGTGGTGGACGGCATCTAATAGGACGTGCGATAGGTTGCCCAGGGCGGACGCCACGTAGAGGTCCTTGAGGCCCGGCATCTCCATGCCCTCGGGGGCCATCA
>CAZVRS010000153.1:0-2493 GCA_964630115.1 uncultured Candidatus Bathyarchaeia archaeon
CCCAGCTTTTGGGACGGGTGACCGATCGCCAGCTCACGCTGAACGTTTTTGCTGTATCGGCCGGTAAAAAGCCGGAAATAGGCCAGCCGATAAAAGAAATCAGCTTAGTTGACCGGCGCTCAGCTGGCCATGTCGCACATCTTCTTCAGGAACTCGGCCATGCGGCAGGAGTAGCCCCACTCGTTGTCATACCAGGCCAGCACCTTCACGAGGCGGCCCTTGGGCGAGGGCATGACACGGGTGCTCAGGCCGTCCACGACGGCCGAATACGGGCACTTCCTGAAGTCGCTGGACACCAAGGGCTCCTCGGTGTAGGCCAGTATGCCCTTCAGGGGCGGCTTCTCGGCAGCGGCCTTGAAGGCCTCGTTCACGTCCTCCTTGGTCACCTCGGTCTTGAGCCAGGCCGTGAAGTCCACTATCGAGACGGTCGGGACGGGCACCCTAAGGGCTATGCCGGTCACCTTGCCCTGGACGGGCGTGTAGGTCAGGGCAGCTGCCTCGGCAGCACCCGTGGTGGTCGGGACTATGTTCCAGGGAGCTGCCCTAGCACGCCTCAGGTCCCTGTGTATCCTGTCCAGGAGCCTCTGGTCGTTCGTCACGGCGTGGACGGTCGTCATCAGGCCAGCCTCGATGCCGAAGTTCTCGTCGAGGACCTTCATGACGGGCGCTATGCAGTTCGTCGTGCAGGAAGCCAGGGACAGGATGGTGTGCTTCTCGGGGTCGTAGAGGTGGTCGTTCACGCCCGGCACGATGGTTATGTCGGCTGCGGTGGCAGGCCTCATGGGCGCCGACACGAGGACCTTCTGAGCGCCGGCCTTGAGGTGCTTCTCGGCCTTCTCACGTTCCCTGAAGATGCCGGTGCACTCGGCCACGACGTATATGTCCTTCTCCTTCCAGGGCAGCTTCTCGGGGTCGGGCTCGCTTATGATCTCTATCTCGTAGCCCTTGACCTTCATGATGTTGTCCTCGACCTTGACCTCCCAGGGCAGCTTGCCGAAGTTCGTGTCATACTGAAGGAGGTGGGCCAGCGATTCGGGCGGCGCCAGGTCGTTTACGATCACGAAGTTCACCGGTATGTCGTGCTCCAGGGCAGCCCTGAACAACAGCCTGCCGATGCGGCCGAACCCGTTAATGGCCACCTTAGCCGCCATTACACCCCCCTCCTCAAGCCCACGTAGCCTAATGCGTTATAAGACTTGTGCTGCCCTTCACGGGCCAGACAGGCCCCTGAGGGCCATCTTGTCCATGCTGGCCCTCCCCGATTTCACGTAGTCCAGGGCCTTCAGGACGAAATCTACCTCCTCGCCCGTCAGATCAAACACGAGTTCACGGCCCGACCTGAGGGAGACCTTCAGGCCGAAGCCCGCCAACAGGCCTATTATGCTCTTGGACATGCCTGCCACTTCCTCGAGCGGTAACTCCAGGGCCAGCCTGCGCCTGACTTCTTTCTCGGCGAAGAACAGGAACCTGCGCCTTACCACTACCTCACGAGCTTCCTCGAAGAGCAACCTCTTGTCCGTCATGTAGAAGAAGCCCTCGAGCTTCTCCTCGTCCACAAGCTTGGATTTGGCAGCGAATACCAGGTCCTCATCCGGGCCCAGGCTGAAGGATGCCTGCCTGAGGATGGCCATGCTTTTTTCTATCAGGCCGAGGAGCTTCTCGAGCTCACGGGCCCTGCCCACGTAGGAGCTTATCTCCCGCCGGACTCCCTCGACCTCGGACCTCACCTTCTCCTCCAGCCCGGCTAACATCCTCTCCACGTTCTCGGCCAGGACTCGAGCAGAAGCCAGGTCCCCCGACAAGAGGTATGACCTGGCGTCCCCGATGGAAGACCTGATGTTCATCAGCTCGCCCCTGGCCCACGTGTCGAGGGCCGTGAGCCTGGAGAGGAGGGGGCCCCTGACCTCCTGCCACCTCTCCAGGAGGCCCCTTATCTCCGTGTCCAGGTCTATGAAGAAGACGTAACCCGCATCTCTCAGGGCCCTGAGCTTGGCCAATAGGCTCCTAAGGATGACGTCCACGTTGTTAAGCTCGCCCCTGGCCCTCACGACTTCCTCCGAGAGCTCGCTCGCCCTCAGCTCGGCTCCCCCGAGCCTCCCCTCGAGCTCGGCCCTGGTGGCCTCGCTCATACCGTTTTGACATGCGCTGTAGGTTTTATTAAACATGGCCCCGGCCCCGGGGAGACGGTTATAAGCCCCCGGCCCAGGGCATAGGAAGACGAGCAAAAGGAGGTCGGCCCGGAATGGCCTACAAATACCTGGCCGAGGCCTGGAAGAGGCCGCACGAGGAAGGCCCGTTGGGCGTCAGCATAGCCGAGATAATGCGTGAGAGACTTATCAAGTGGCGCCGTGAGCCCGCAGTCGTCCGCATAGAGAGGCCCACCAGGCCAGATAAGGCCAGGAGGCTAGGCTACAAGGCCAAGCAGGGCTTCGTGGTCGTGAGGGTCCGTGTGAGGCGAGGTGGGCTGAGCAAGCCGAGGCCGAGGGCTGGCCG
>CAZVRS010000154.1:0-2468 GCA_964630115.1 uncultured Candidatus Bathyarchaeia archaeon
AGGCTCTTGTAGTCCAGGACCGCTATCTTCTCGTGTATGCCCGGCTTGGGCTTGAGGACCATGCCTCCCACGTAGGGCCTATACCTGCGTTCAACACGCTTCGGCACGAGTTCGCCCCTCTTCCTGGCCTCCCTTATCAAAAGCCACTCGACCCTGAAGCCCACGGCAGCCGTGAGGACATGGTCGAGCGGTATGCCCGTGAGGTTGGACAGCTGTAGGGCGAACTCGAGCACGGAGCGGCCGATCCCCATGACGCACCTGGCGTTTTCCTCGCAGAACTTGATGAGCCTCGGCCTCTTGGACTCGTCCTCCCAGTAGAACTTCACGTCCGGCGGGTCCAGGACCTCACGGCCCTCAAGGGGCATTACGCCCAGGTAATCGGCCACGTTCTCGAGCGTCTTGACCTTGACGGCCGGGAGGTCCTTCTCGGCGAAGTCGTAGAGGTCCACGTTGGCACGGCCCGTTATGGATACGTGGCCGTAGACGCTCGTGTGGGGTCCGACGCCCGTCCGGCCCACGGGCAGCTCGATGCCGAGCACCTTGGCCCTCTCGGCCAAGTAGGGCCATGCCTTGTCGTTGGACCTGAAGCCGAATATCACGTCCGGGTCATAGGACCTTATGAAATCGCAGAAGGCCCTTATTATCGGGCCGTCATCGCCTCCCTCGGCCACGAAGGTCCTTAGGTCCCCATCGCCCGTCACGACCGATATGACCACGACCGGGTTCTCCTTTGGCCTCGGGGAGCCCTTTGGGCTGTAGGCCAACATGTAGAAGGCCATCAGGCGTAGCTCGGGCGGGACGTGCTCCTCCAAGGCCACGGGCCCTTCGACGACCTCGTAGACGGCATCGACCTGCACGTTTTTGAAGCGCTCCTCCTCCAATGGCCTAACCTTGGCGGAGTGCCAGCCGCAGGGCCTCAGGCCCCTGTCTATCAGGTAGGACATGGAATACCTTATGTCGTCCTCAAGGCACTCCTTCACGCCTTCTAACTTGGCCACCTTCTTGGCCTGCTTCTCCAGCTGCTCCGGGTCCCGGCACACGACCTTAATGGCCCTGACGGGCCTCCCGAAGTATCTGCGCTCGACCAGCTCGGCAGATACCATGAGTGGGTCGGCTTCAACCAGGCTTCCCACACGCTTGAGGACGGCCTTCGGGTCGGCCCCCTCCTCCAATACCGCATAGAAGTAGGGCAGGTATCCCCTGTCTATGAGCAAGATGCGTTTTCCATCGCCCGTTATGCCCCACAGCCACACCTCTGGCTCGTGGCCGATGACCTCGTAATTCAGGTCCAAGAGCCAGAACTTGCACTCCTCGGGCATGTCGGTGATTACGGGGGCCCGGTGGTTATTAAGGTTGTTTGAGGCCCCCAGGGGGTTCCAGTGTGATCGAGGGGCCAAGGCTTATCTAAGCCCGGAATACGGGCCGCTTGGGTGGCTTAGTTGAAGAAGGCCGTGGTGATAGCCGCCATCTTGGGCCTGTTGGCCCTAGCCGCCGGGTGGAGCTACAACACGTTCTTCTCGGGAGGCAAGCTGGCCATCCCGGAGCTGAAGGCCGCATGGCACGAGTGGGGGGTGGTGAACGAGACCGTAACGGAGATAAGGAGCACCATAATCATATACAACCCAGGCGGATACTCGGCCACCGTGGAGAGCCTCACGTATGAGGTATACGTGAACGACATCAAGATAGCCGTGGGCCACTTAGTTGAGCCAGCCCGCATAGAGCCCAAGAGCAACGCCACCATAAGGGTCAGGACCTTCATAGACAACACGAAGATACCGGACCTCTGGGTCAGCTACGTGACGAACAACGAGAACCTCCACCTCGAGGTAGAAGCACAAGCCGTCGTCAAGGCCTTCGGCCTCACCCTGAACGTCCCCATAAGCTTCTCCAAGGACTACAGGCCAGAACCGCCCCTGGAGGAAAGGCTCGACATACACGAGGAATACAACATAACGGTCAACGGGCAAACCCTGGTGACCGTCAAGCAGGTCGACACGAGCTGGGGCACCGTGACGAACGAGACCACGCAGCTCATCCACAACATAACGCTCTACAACCCGAACCCGTTCCCGATCGTCATATCACGCATGAGGTATGTGGCCGTCGTGAACGACCTCACTATAGCCGAGGGCGAGCAGCCCATGGCCAACATCACCCTCGGGCCCCACGAGACGAAGTGTGTGCTGGTCTACACATACATAGACAACACGCTTCTTGACGATTGGTGGGTATCGCACGTCAGGAACGGCGAGGTATCGAACGTGAACGTAACCGTCTTCATGGTGCTCGAGAACGGTGTCCTAGTGCCCGTCTACGAGAGATCCTTCACGGTCCAGACGGACCTCCTGGAGGCCATGAGCTACCCGTGAGGCCCGGCCAGGGCTGATATAGCAGGCCTCGGCGGCTTCTAGAGGCGGTGCGGAGGTTGAGGTTGCTGAAGTGGGATGAGAAGCACGGCATAGCCG
>CAZVRS010000155.1:0-2447 GCA_964630115.1 uncultured Candidatus Bathyarchaeia archaeon
CCACCGGCTGCGAGAAGGTCATAAGGCGTGAGCACATGGAGCTCATGAAGGACGGAGCCATCTTGGCCAACGCTGGCCACTTCAACGTGGAGATATGGATACCCGACCTGGAGGAGCTGGCCGTCCGCAAGGAGCGTGTAAGGCCCTACGTGGACGCTTACGTCATGCCGGACGGGAGGAAGCTCTACCTGCTGGGCGAGGGGAGGCTCGTCAACCTCGTGTGCGCAGATGGCCACCCACCGGACGTGATGGACATGAGCTTCGCCAACCAGGCCCTGTGCGCCGAGTATGCCGTCAAGCACCAGGGCGAACTGGAGCCGAAGGTATACTTGGTCCCAGATGAGGTCGACATGGCCGTTGCCAGGCTGAAGCTCGAGGCCCTGGGGGTCAAGATTGACGAGCTCACGCCCGAGCAAAAAGCCTACTTGGCCAGCTGGAAGCTCGGGACCTGAGCCCGGGTGCCGTGCATGCCCTTATCGGTCCTTAAGGCCCGTGAGGAACACGGAGAAGCCATCCTCGGCCTGGCCGGGCGGGACGTGGTCCTCAACGCCTTCATGATATACGATTGGCGTGAGCTGAGGGGGACGGGTGCCTGCGATTTCTACGTGGCCACCAAGGGGCCTGACGGGCCTGTTGAAGCTGCCTGCGCCGTCTTCCACGACAGGGAATTCGACTCCGTGGTCTTCTGCGGCTCTCAGGAGGGCATCAGGGCCATGCTGGCCGAGCTAAGGCCGAGGAAGGCCGTCCTGCCCAGGGTAAGGCCCGAGGAACTCGGGGCCGTGGTGGAAGCCCTGGGCCCCGGCGTGGGCCCGATTTACGATGCCCTCTTAATGACGTGCGATGAGGCCAGCTTCAGGCCCCTGATAAAGCACCGTGTAATAAAGCTCGGGCCAGAGCACGCAGAACTATACAGGGCCCTGATGGCCGGGAGGGAGGACAGGCCCACAGAGCTATCGCTTGAGGAAGCCAGGAGGAGGCTCAGCGACCCAGATAGGCCCGTATTTGCCGTCCTGCACGAGGGCGGGATAGCTTCCGTGGCCATGCTATACCTCAGCATGCCCGAGGTATCCTTGGTCGGAGGCGTCTACACCGTCCCGGAGCTCAGGAACAAGGGCTTCGCCACCTCCGCCACGGCGGCAGCCACCCGTGAGGCCCTCAGGCGCTCCGAGCTGGCAGCCCTCATAGTCAGGGCCGATAATAAGCCAGCCGTGAGGGTCTACGAGAAGGTGGGCTACAGGGTCCACAGGCACCTGAAGTGGGTCTGCGTGGGCTTGGATTACCCGCCTTGAGCTAACCTATTTCCGCTGAGGAGGACCATGCGTCCGGCCTTGAAGGTCCTGGGCTTGGTGGCAAGCTACAGGAAGATGGGCAACACGGAGGTCTTGGTCAGGCTAGCCCTGAGGGCTGCCGAGCGTGGGGGAGCTCGAACGGACCTGATAAGGCTCACGGACCTGGAGATAAGGCCCTGCAAGGGCTGCATGGCCTGCCTCTTCAAGGGCGAGAGGTGCGCCATAGATGACGACATGCCGGAGCTCATAGATGCCATAACGGGCTCCGACGGCCTCATCCTCGGGGCACCGACCTACATACTGGGGCCGCCCGGCATAGTGAAGATGGCCCTCGACAGGCTCATAGAGCTCATGCACCCGGACAGGCTGAAGGCCCTCTGGGCCAGGAGGAGGGCTTCCGGCCTGCTGGCCGTGGCCACCGAGCCCGACACCTGGGCCCCCTTCACGTTGCCCATGCTTAAGCTGTTCTGCTATGCGTGTGCTGCCCCACCCGTGGATTGGGAGATAGTGGCGGCCTCTGGGCCAGGCGAAGTGGCCCTTGACGAGCGTGCCGTGGAAGCCGCCGAGAGGGTAGGCCTGAACGTGGTGAAGGCCCTCAGGGGCGAGGAAGTAAAGAGGCCAGAGGGCGTTTGCCCGGTATGCGGCGGGAAGCTGCTCGAGCTGGTGGGTGGCCCGGAGGTATCGTGCCCGTTATGCGGCATAAAAGGCCGTTTAGAACTCGTGGACGGCCAGGTCAAGGTATCCTTCGGGCCCGATGAGCTGGAGAAGGCCAGGTGGCGTTTTGAGAACGCCCTGAGGCACGTCCTCGAGGTCGTTTTGCCCACGGGGGAGAAATACAGGCGCCTCCTACCGGAGATAAGGAAGGCCGTGGAGGAGCTGTTCGGGGAGGGCGCCAGAAGTGCTTAAGGTGAAGAAGGATGTCCAGGCCGTCATATACGTCATGGGGGCCGAGGGCCCTTCCTTCCTCCTCATAGAGCGCTTCGATAGGCCAACCGGCCAGTTCCACTGGAGGCTCGTCAAGGGGACCGTCAGGGAGGGCGAAAGGCCGGAGGAAGCCCTCGCCAGGGAGGTGAGGGAGGAGGTAGGGCTTACACGCATCAGGGTGAGGGGCTTACTGACCGCCTACTCCTACGAGCATGCGGGCGTCAGGCACGAGGT
>CAZVRS010000156.1:0-2421 GCA_964630115.1 uncultured Candidatus Bathyarchaeia archaeon
CAACATCCGCTATGTCAATCGAGTTAACGTCAGAGCCTGTGTTTTCGACTGTGCTAACCTTATAGCCTGAACCATCGTACTTGAACTGTAAAATCTTCCTTGCATACCAGCTCATTCCAACAATTAGTTCATTCTTTCCATCATTGTCAGCGTCGCCAACCGCCATTGCTAAAGCTTCTGTTCTCTCTCCAAGCTTATAGCTGTAAACGACTTCCCACGAATCTAAACCAGATGTCCTTTTAAAAATTCTTAAGGTTCTATCCCCACTAGTATCGCTCGGCTGCCCTGTAGAAACTATTATTTCTTTCTGTCCATCGTTGTCCACATCTCCAGCAGTTATAGCCGTTACTCCTCCCCATTTACCATTTTCTGGGATAGCGTAGCTCCAGACTTCCTGATATCCGTTTTCATACCTGTACAATTTGACGTAATCATAACCGTTTATCTTATAAGTGCCAACAATAAGCTCATTCTTACCATCTCCATCCAAATCGGTAACATATGTAACCTTTGCATCAACGTTGATTATGTGCTTGAGATGCGTTTGTTCTTCCTCTTTTTTAACAATCACTGTTGGTTCTCGTTCAGCATATTTTCTGACAAAAATGAAGTCCAAGTAATTGATGTCGCCATAGTCTCTCCCGCCTATGAGGAGTGGCAATTCATCGAATGGATCAGATCCTGGATTTTTTATCTCCTCATAAGGCACATGTAAAACCATATCATTTGCATCAATCCCTTCCTTCCTCCCCTCCTGGACATTTATTGAGCATATGAATTTTCCATCCCTATAGTATGTAACATTTTGAGTTGTAGGATCGTACTTCATCGTAAATCGATGGAATTTGAAGTCATTAGGCTCTCTTACTTGACCTCCACCGTCAAAATATGTATTTCCGTAAAATATTTCTTCTCCAAGAGAAACTGCGAATAGTTCACAATATCTACTTCTCTCGGAATATCCACTTTTTACTGTTCCAATTCCAAATGTTAAGCCTCTATGCATTCCGCTTTTCGTAATTTTTGCTCGTGCTTCGACCGTAATACCATTCTTTATATATATTAGCTCTTTACTGTAGCTTCCTGACGGATGCCAGCTATCTCCTTCACTCGAATAACCCCACCCATCATGGAAACTATTATCACGGAATGTGGCAGGACTTGGACTTCCAAAATTAATCCATTTATCTAATCCCTTATTGAAATCGTCAAAGAACTCGAAAACCGCCTCACCATTAGATTTACTTTCTGCATCAGGGTTCTCATAATACATATTAATCTTAGTCTCTCTATTAGCCGGGATGTGGGGAACTTTCACCCATACTAAACCTTTCTTATTTTCGTAATCCCACTCTTCAATCCAGTAGGGTAACTCATTCCCACCACCATCTACAAACCTTATATCTGATCCATCTTGTTTAGCTTTTGAGAAATCGAAGTTTGTTGAGTTTAATTCGATTAAGACCTGATAATCTGTCAATATTTTTCCTGAGTTCTCTTTAATCTTTATTTCGTTGTGATACTTCCACTTCGTTGGGTCAAAGGTCTCTCCCTTCACTACAACTTCCCTCTCGCCGTCGACGGCGGTTGGATCCACTCCGTAAGCGGAGATATAACCGTTGATGTAATACGTGCCCGTTTCGGCATCAAGGGGCACCGTGACATTATAAATTACGGTTTTACTATCACCAGCAGATAATTTTTCAGTCCAAATCCATTCAACTGTTGATTCCTTGAATATTCCTCCATCATTTTCTACGGATGCTACTTCCCAACCTTCCGGCAGGTCTTCATCTAAGGCAGGTGCTTCAACTTCTTTATTTGCGACTATGGTGACAGTTACAGTGAATGTATCACCCGGTTTTACCGTTTGAATTGATATATCTCTTGTTGCGGTTATCTCTCCAGTCGCCATTACTGGCACAGCCAATACTGAGAACAAAACTATTCCTATCGCAAGCACATATATATGCTTTAACACCTTCTTCCTTTCTCCCCCTTCTTTTTTCATCTCCCCCCTCCTTCATTCTTTACCAAACATTTAAAAAGTTTTCATCACCCCCACTCTATCCTTGCAACCATAAATGGATCACCTCCTGCAGTCTTTCAGTAGTTATTTCTGCACCCGTCCTCGGTGCTGGCTCATCATTTAACCAACAATGAATTGCTTCTTGCAGTTCTGCGGTTGTTATTTTTTCTCTACCATCCGAATCGGGATCGTTCCAAGGGTTCCAATCCTCTCCCACAGTTACAGCTTTGGAAGTCGTGTTAGTTGCACCATTATCATCGGTTACAGTCAGAGCTACAATGTAGCTTCCAGCTTGTGAGTAAGCGTGTGTCACAACTTTTCCCTCCGTCTTGTTTCTATCACCGAAGTCCCATTCGTATTTTACAATTGTTCCATCTGGGTCATAGCTCAAT
>CAZVRS010000157.1:0-2398 GCA_964630115.1 uncultured Candidatus Bathyarchaeia archaeon
CTTTAGCCCCAGGGACTAAGGAGGCTTGTCTGTCTTCAAGCAAGAGAAGAGTAGGACGTGTTCTGCTCTTTAACTACGTCTTTAGAGGTGTGGAGGAAAGCCTTTTACTATCACATCTGGCTCCAGTTACAACCCCTCTACTTTTCCTTAATGAGACCGAGGTCCCTTAAGACTAGGGACGGGCGGCCCGTTGCTCATTGAAGCCCTCCGGCCTAAGCCCGCCCTCAGCCATATCCATGCTTATTGAGGATGAGCTTCATGATACTGATTGCCATGCGACGCACAGATCACATACGGCGGGTCCGAAACCCGTCCTGCAGAGCTGGCGAGTTGTCGGGACAGCTTCAGGAAGAATTCAGGCTCCTGGGGGGAAGAGGGCTTCAGAACCAGCTTATTAGATATTGGTGCCGAGGGCGGGCTTCGAACCCGCGACCTCCGGATCTCCCAGGGAGGAGCCAGCCCAAGGGCCCCGGGCCGAAAGGCCCGGCCCCTATGAGTCCGGCGCTCTAACCAGGCTGAGCTACCTCGGCACCCGCTCTAGGGGCCGTTATGGGGGAGTAAAAAAGGTTTCCCATGCCCGGGCCTGGCATCGAGGTATTTATTAATTTCCGCTACGCCTTTTCGTGTGGCCATGGAATCGGGTGAAGGTGGCCAGGTGGAGATAAACCCGGTCATAAGGGGCGGCAAGGTAGTCAGGCTAGAGGTGTGCGGGCGTGAGTGGCCCCTGAAGTCCGAGATATCCATGGAGGACTTCCTGAAGGTCATGGAGGGCATCCAGCTACTGGCCAGGTATGTCGATCTGGGCAGGATAGGCGCTGGGCCCGTGGCCCCTCCCGGAGGGGCCAGGTGGAGCCGTGAGGAACTGGAGGCCTTCTTGAGGGAGCGCAGCGAGGCGCAGAAGGCCTTCCTGGAGGTCTTGGCCGAGAGAGGGGAGATCACCCGGAGCGAGCTGTTGGAGGAGCTCAGGTCTAAGCTCGGGAAGCCGGACTACAGCGGCAAGGACCTGGCGGGCATAATAGCTGGCATAAACAGGAGGATAGGGGCCCTCGGGAAAGAACAGCTCTTCGAGATAGAGAGGAGGAGGATTGGTGGCCATTTGGACGGGATCTACCGTGTCAAAAAGGCCTATCGTGATCTCTTACTCGAACTCCTCTCTGGACGTGGGACGGAAAAGCCTTAAAGATCGAGAAGCCAAGCGTCCTGTGGAGGGCGGAAGGCATGTTGATCCCAGAGGCCATGACGGCTATCGCATCGGTAGCCGTGGGCTTCGCCGTCTTCTTCGCCCTGGGCTGGAAGCTGAAGGGCAGGGACCCCCTCCTCGAGAAGGCCTTGGACATCATAGTGTCGAATTACCTAGATGAGCGCAAGTTCACCTTGAGCGATCTGGAGAAGCACGGCCTGACGAAGGATGCTGCCAAGACGGCCCTCAAGAAGCTCGAGAGGGCCGGGGTGCTCATGAGGATGGACGAGGAATCCTACAGGATAAGGGACCCGTTGGTCTTCCTCACGGACAGGGATTACGAGAGGGCCATAAGGATAACCAAGGACGACAACATACTGTATGGCGCCTACCAGAACCCATACCTGCCCAGGCTCTACCTGCTCCTGATATACGGCATATTCGTGGCCGACCTATTGTTCGTCCTGCTGGCCTACTTAAGCCACACGATGGGCTGGCCGAGCCCAGCCATAAGCCAGTGGGTCATAAACATCTTGCCGGGCCACGACGAGGCCCTTTTGCTCCCGTTCCTGCTCTTCCTCCTGGGCATGGGTTTGATATTCGTGGACTTTCTAGATAACGTCATAAAGGCCTGGGCCAGGGAGCGCTACAGCGTGGTCGTGGGGGCCCTCAGCGGCATAAGCTACGACATATCCCTAGCGGACGAGCTATCGGGCAGGATAAGGCGTGGCGAGATAGAGGACGTGGACCTCGACCTGTCCCTCCTCCAGAAGATCATGAACTACTTCAAGAGCGTACCGGTGGGCGATGTAGTGGTCAAGGTTAGGGGCAAGAAGGAGCCCATAAGGTTCAGGAACATGCCCTTCCCCAGGGAGCTCTTCTACGTCATAAGGAGCGTCCAGCTCGGCGCCCTCGAGTGGCGCAAGAAGCACGCCAAGACCCTCATGCTCTGGAGGGCCAAGAGCGTTATCCCACGTGGTTGAGGAGGTGATCCGGCGTGGCCGAAGAATACATGCCCCTCGTGGTCGGGAGGCTCGAGGAAGCCTACAGGTTCAGGCCAGCCACCCAGATAGGCTTGTTCGTAATCCTAGCCGCCCTGGGCCTCTGGCTCGTGAACGAGGGCGCCAAGCGCTACGGCCTCTCCCTCGACACGGTCATAATAGTCATGACCATTTACCTGGCCCTCCTCTACCCGCTCATCATAAAGATGAGGAACAG
>CAZVRS010000158.1:0-2368 GCA_964630115.1 uncultured Candidatus Bathyarchaeia archaeon
ACGGCCGCCAAGCTGTGCAGGGCCAGGGTGAGGGGGGCCCGTGTGGGCTCCATGGAGATAACCTTCGAGCCAGGCCCGATAGAGGGCGGGACGGTGAGGGCCGAGATAGGGACGGCCGGCAGCATACCAATGCTCATAATGACCATACTGCCCATATGCATCTTCGCAAGATCGCCCGTCAGGGTCCTGATAGACAAGGGCGGGACGGACGTGAGGCACTCGCCCACCATAAACTACATGCGCTTCGTATTCCTGCCCGTCCTAGCCAAGATGGGCGTTAAAGCCCAGATAAGGGTCCTTAGGTATGGGTATTACCCGAGGGGCATGGGGACCGTCGAGCTATCCGTCCAGCCCGTTAGGGCCCTCAAGCCCCTCGTCCTAGAGGAGTTCGGGTCCGTGGAGGAGGTGAGGGGCATATCGGTCTGCACCTTCCTGGAGGAGCGTAAAGTGGCGGACAGGCAGGCCAGAGCGGCCCGGAAGGTCCTGGCCAGGGAAGGGCTCGAGGCCGACATAGAGGTCGTTTACGACCGGTCGAACCCGGTCCAGAAGGGTAGCTCCATAGTCCTCTGGGCCAAGACGGACAGAGGGGTCATCTTGGGCTCAGACGCCATAGGCGAGCTGGGGAAGCCAGCCGAGCAGGTCGGGCGTGAGGCAGCCGAGGGCCTCCTGGCGGAACTCAGGGCCCGTGCCACGGCCGACGTGCACATGGCCGACATGTTAGTGCCCTACGTAGCCCTGGCGGAAGGCCGCTCGGCCTATCTGACCAGGGCCCTCACGGATCACTTGGACGCCAACATCTGGCTGGCCGAGAAGATACTGGGCGTGGAGTTTAAGGTCCAGAAGGTCAACGGCCTCTACAGGGTGGAGAAGCTCGCCTGAAACGGTCCTTTTTAGCAGATGGCCGAGGCATTATTTAGCCGGGCCACCCGTTAGGCCGGTAAGGCCGGGGGAGGGCCTTGACCAAGGTGAGGATCAGGGGCATATACAGCACGGCTCTGACGAAGCTGTTCCTCGATAAGGGCTTCACGGTGGTCCAGCCATCCCTGGTCATAGCAGAACGCTTCCAGATGGCGCCCCTGGAGGAAGAGCCTGACGTGATCATATCGGACCGGGAGGACAAACAGGGCATCGTGGCCGTCGGGCCCCGTGAGCACCTAAAGGCCGTCCTGGGGGCCCTTAGGGCCGAGCTGCCAGATGCCGTCTTCAGGGAGGAACCCTTCGAGCTCTGGGCCATATACAAGGGCCGGGTGGTCAGCCATTCCTCGGGCCTGATAGACATAGGCTGTTCCCTGGCCCAGCTGGCCGAGGGAGAAGAAGTAGGACCTGATACAGAAGAAGTGCTCGTCCAGGTCGTGCGCTTCAGCGGGAAAAGGCCGGTAGTAAGCCGGTTCCCGAGGCTAAGGGGGAAGCTCACGGTCCTCAGGCCCTTCGAGCCAGGCGTGGAGGTCAGTAAGAGGGTATCGGGCGAGGAAGCCAGGGCCAGGCTCGAGGAAATAGGCAAGCGGTTGGCGCCCGAGGGCATGGGCATAAGGCTGAGGTCGGCAGCTCAGGCTGCGGGCGAGGACGAGATAAAAGCCGATTTCGAGGCCCTCCTGGCCAGATGGGAGCGCGTGAAGGCCAGGTTTAAGGAAGCCGAGGGCCCATGCCTCCTCGAGCATGGGAAGAGCGTGGTCGACGTGGTTTTCCCGTTCTGGTCCAAGGAGAAGCTGGACGAGCTCAGGAGGGCCGTCTGCCCGACCTTGGAAGGCCACCACGCCCTCAAGGCCTGTGGCGGCGAGCTGGCCAACGCCGTCGAAATGGCCGAGAAGCTCCTCTTCCAGGGCATGGCAGAGGAACAGGTCAGGAAGCTCTTCCAGGAGGTCCTCAGGCGTGAGATGCCCAGCGAGGGCTCCAAGCTGGCCATCCTCCACGCCAAGCTGAGCGGGGAGGTCCTCAGGCTCGGCCAAGCCGAGGTCCTCAGGGCCAGCGACGACCTATCCGAGCTCGTCCTGGCCCGGACCATAAGGGGCAGGGGCTTCTACGATGGCCTCGGGACCGTCAGGGAGCCAGGGGACCTGGCGGTCAGCCTGACGGGCCTGGGCTCCATGAGGCTCGTGACGAGCTACCTGGGGCCCGGCGGGACCTACAAGGGCACATACGTGAACCTTAACACGCCCGTCGAAGTGTGCCCGAGCTGCATCAGGTATGTGGACCTAGAGGTCGACGTATGCCTCCTGCCAGACGGCTCCTATAAGGTCCTGGACGAGGAAGAACTCAGGAGGGCCGTCGAAGAAGGCACTATATCGGCCGAGCTGGCGGATGCCGTCATGAAGGAGGTCGAATCGGTCATAAGGGACATAGAAGAAGGCCGGATAGGCCCTCCCGGGCC
>CAZVRS010000159.1:0-2360 GCA_964630115.1 uncultured Candidatus Bathyarchaeia archaeon
GGGCTACGTAGTGGGGCGGGAGGGCCAGGGCGAAGCCATCAGAGAGGCTCCCATATCTGGCTATCTTGCTCGCTATCCTGGCCTTACAGTAGCGCATGGGGTCAAGGGCGTGCTCGGGCGGGACGAAGCCCGTCTCTATCTCCACGACGAGGCCTCGCCCGTCCAACTCGGCATATACATCGCAGACGAGCCCTCCTATCTCGTGCTCCACGTCAACCGAGTAGCCCATGGCCAACAGCTCCTTGGCGCATACGAGCTCCATGACGGAGTGGTTTATCTTGACCTTGCCCTCGGCCTTGAGCTCCACCAGCTTGTCCTTCAGGGCCTCAAGCTCCACCCTGAGGTCAGGAGGCAGATCTTGGGAAAGCCTCAGGAAGGCATCTTCTATATCCCTGACGAACTTCTTCAGCCTGGGGGGCAGGCTCACTAGCTCGGCTCTCGCAAGCCCACCGCCTTTATTTAAGCAATGGCCCTGCCCGCCCGCTCCCCCGTCCATGTCCGGGCGGCGCTCTGACGCCTGGGCTTTAGAAATTGAGCGTTGAAAAATTTAGTGTCCTGACTACAGAACCTTGTAAACACATCGGTCCACAAGTCTTAACAGAGGGTCTGAGAGACCATAGCCCGCCCCGGGTCGGGGGCAACCCGAGCGGCGGCCAAAGGCAGGCCGACCAAAGGCCTCCAAAGCGGCTTCGGCCGCAGCGGAGGCCCGAGGCCGGCCCGCCTGCGGCCAATGCTCGGGCCCTGTCCGGCCCGGGGCTTTTTCTATTTTTCCCGATCTGACCGACGGGTTCATAAGGGCCCGTGGGCCAGTTCCTCGGGCATGTCGGAGGAGAAGGTGAGGCGCCTCGCACGCCTCAGGGAGATCTTGGTCAGGCGTGTTGAGGAACTTGAGGCCGAGCTCTCGGGCTTGAGGGAAGTCCTCTCCTTCGTGGACGAACTCCTCAAGGAACTCAGCTTCAGGAGGCCTCCCCTCCCGGGCGAGGGCGAGGAGATCGGAGGCGGGCCTGAGTCCCTGGCCGAGACTGCAGGAGCCACCAGGTCCGTTGAGGAGAACGTCATACCGCTCACCACCGTCGAGGGGGAGCTGTTGGCCAACATGTATGTGGGACCTGATTACGTGCGCATAGTGCCGGCCGAGGACAAGAAGTTCCACGCATCCTCGAGGCCCTTCAGGTTCTTCATACGCCAGCTTAAGGGCATGCAGGACCGTGATGCCAATCTAGTGGCCGCAGGCAAGCTGAGCCCGGACGAGGTCGTGAGCTTCAACGTGGTGAAGGAGGACGACATCGTGAAGGAAGTGGTCATAAAGAACGTGAGGCCCGATGAGGTTAGGAAGCTGCGCTCAATAGCCCGCTGGACGTTCAGGACCATGTGGGACCAGATGACGGGCTCGGCCTAGTGGGGCCCGCTTGAGGCCAGACGCTATGGTTATTACCCACGGCCCCCAGGCCCTTGAGGGAGCCAGGTATTGCCCGAGGTCAAGAGGCTCTCGACTGGCATACCAGAGGTGGACAAGCTCATAGCCGGCGGGATACCCGAGGGCTTCTTGGTGGCCGTCACGGGCGAGCCCGGGACGGGCAAGACCATATTCTGCCTCCACTTCATAGCCCAGGGCATAAGGGAGTGCGATAAGTGCGTCTACGTGACGACGGAGGAGAGCCGTGAGAGCATAATAAGGCAGGCTGCCCAATTCGGCTTCGAATTCGAGGAAGCCATGGATAAGGGCAAGCTGATAATAATTGATGCTCTGACGGGCCTCGAGGACCGCTGGTCCCTAAGGTCCCTGGACGTGGAGGCCCTCGTGGACAAGGTCATAGAGGCCAAGAAGGAGCTCGGCCACGGCAGGGGGAGGCTGGTGATAGATTCCATGTCCGCCTTCTGGCTGGACAAGCCGGCTATGGCACGGAAATACTCGTATTTCGTGAAGAAGGTCCTATCGAGGTGGGGCTTCACCACCCTCGCCGTCAGCCAATACGCCATCACCACATCTGTCGCCTGGGACGAGCCCGTGGCCATAAAAGATGCGAGCGGCAGGGTGAGGGTCCTCCCGATAGGAGAATTCGTGGACAAGTTCTTCTTGGAGGGCGAGGAGGGCTCAATTGATGTGAGCGGCCTCGGCCTAGAGACCCTGGCCCTAGACCTGGGGAGCCTCAAGGTGGTGTGGAAGCCTATTGCCAGGGTCGTGCGCAGGAGGGCCAGGGGGCCGCTATACGAGGTGAGGCTAGAGGCTGGCAGGAGCGTGAAGATATCGCCTGACCATAGCATTTACGTGCTGGAGGGCTTAAGGCCCACGCCGAAGGCTGGCCGTGATCTAAAGCTCGGCGATTTCGTGTTAGCGCCAGCTAGGCTTCCCGAGCTTA
>CAZVRS010000160.1:0-2344 GCA_964630115.1 uncultured Candidatus Bathyarchaeia archaeon
ATGTTGGTCGGCATAGTGGGGAAGCCGAACGTGGGCAAGACCACCTTCTTCGTGGCCGCCACTATGGCGCCAGCCGAGATAGCGCCCTACCCCTTCACGACCATCAAGCCGAACAGGGGCGTGGCCTACCTAAGGGTGAAGTGCGTGTGCCGTGAGCTGGGCGTCCGGGACCAGCCCGTGAACTCCCTCTGCATAGATGGCAACAGGCTCATCCCCGTCGAGCTTATAGATTGCGCCGGCCTGGTCCCGGATGCCTGGCGTGGCAGGGGCCTGGGGAACCAGTTCTTGGACGAGATTAGGAAGGCGGATGCCCTCATCCACGTGGTCGACGCATCTGGCTCGACGGATATAGAAGGGCGGCCCTGCAAGCCTGGCGAGCACGACCCAGTTGAGGACGTGAGGTTCCTGGAGCGTGAGATAACCATGTGGATGGTCCAGATAATGAAGAGGGATTGGCGCAAGCTGGCCAGGCGTGTTGAAATGGCGGGCGAGAAGCTCGTCAGCGCCCTGGAGAAGCGCCTCAGCGGGCTGGCCATAAAGAGGTCCCACATAATAGAGGCCCTCAGGAAGACGAGCCTCGACCCCAATAGACCGAGCTCCTGGTCGGATGACGACCTATACGCCTTTGCGGATCAGCTAAGGCGTTCTTCAAAGCCCATGTTGATAGCCGCCAACAAGGTGGACATACCGACGGCCGAGGAGAACCTGGAGCGCCTCAAGGAGACGGGCTACCTGGTCGTCCCGTGCTGCGCCGAGGCTGAGCTGGCCCTGAGGAGGGCTGCCGAGAAGGGCCTGATAAGGTATCTGCCTGGTGACCCCGATTTCGAGATCGTAGAGCCCTCGAAGCTCACGCCCGAGCAGGAGAAGGCCCTCGAGGCCATAAGGGAGCGTGTCCTGGCCAGATACGGCTCAACTGGCGTCCAGCAGGCCATAAACGCTGCTTACTTCGATTTGCTCGGAGCCATAACGGTCTACCCGGTGGAGGACCCTGAGAAGCTGTGCGACCACCAGGGCCGTGTGCTCCCGGACGCCTACGTGGTCCCGAGGGGGACGACGGCACGCCAGCTGGCCTACATGATCCACACGGAGCTGGGCGAGTCCTTCATATACGCCATAGACGCCAGGACGAAGAAGCGCTTGGGCGAGGACTACGTCCTCAAGGACGGCGACGTCATCTCCATAGTCAGCGCTAAGAAGAGGGGTTAAAGGAGCCTGTGTCCGGGCCCGTGCGGGCGGCTCAGAAGGTCTCGTGGTGGACTATCTCGCTCAAGCTCCTCCTCGGCGGGGGCCTCGGCCTCTCGGCCGGGTAGCCCACGGGCACTATGGCCACGGGCCTGACGCCCGCTGGAGCACGTATGAGCTGGCCCACGGCATCTTCCCTGAAGGCACCCACCCAGCACGTCCCCAGGCCCTTGGAGTAGGCCGCCAAGAGCATGTTCTGGGTGGCGGCAGCCGTATCCTGGATGCAGTAGAGCGTTGAGCCCCTCGTCCCGTAGATGCTGGCCGACCTGAAGGTGTCCGCACAAACCACGACGACGGCTGGCGCCTGGGCTATGAACGCCTGGTTAAGGGCTGCCCTGGCCAACTTCCTCTTGAGCTCCGGGTCCCTCACCACCACGAACTCCCAGGGCTGGAGGTTCCCGGCCGATGGGGCCCACCTGGCAGCGTCGAGGAGCTCCATGAGGAGCTCATCATCGACTTCCCTGTCCAAAAAGCGCCTCACGCTCCTCCGCCCTCTTATGGCCTCCATGACCTCCAATCCGGTTCCCCAAGCCTTATCTAAGGCATGAGGTTTAAGGACTTCCCGCATGGGGACCGAAGGCGCCAAGATAGGGGTCTTCATCTGCCACTGCGGGCTGAACATAGCCGGCGTCATAGACGTCAAGAGGCTCCGTGAGATGGCCTCCAAGCTGCCCGGCGTGGCCTTGTGCGTTGATTACCCGTATATGTGCTCCGAGCCAGGGCAGGAGCTGATAAGGGAGAGCATAGCCGAGCACGGCCTAAACCGGGTCGTCGTGGCAGCTTGCTCGCCCTCCATGCACGAGGAGACGTTCAGGCAGGTGCTCCGGTCAGCTGGCCTGAACCCGTTCTTGCTTGAGGTGGCCAACATAAGGGAGCAGTGCTCTTGGCCTCACGCCCATCAGCCCGAGAAGGCCACGGAGAAGGCCCTGAAGCTCGTAGAGATGGCCGTCGCCAAGGCCCGCTTGCTCAAGCCGATAGAGCTGAAGGAAGTGCCCATAACCAGGAGGGCCCTCGTCATAGGAGGAGGCATAGCTGGCATAACGGCCGCCCTCGACCTGGCCGAGGCAGGCATAGAGGTCTATCTGGTCGAGAAGGGGCCGTC
>CAZVRS010000161.1:0-2296 GCA_964630115.1 uncultured Candidatus Bathyarchaeia archaeon
CCTTCTTCTTCCGCCAGGAAGGCTATCGAGATGACGTGGCCCCTCGGGTCCCTATCGGGCCTTGAGTAAACGCCCACCAGGCCCCTTATCCTGACCTTGAGGCCCGTTTCCTCCTCGGCCTCCCTGGCGGCCGCTTCCTCCACCTTCTCGCCATATTTGACGAAGCCTCCCGGCAGGGCCCAATAGCCCTTGAAGGGCTCCTTGCCCCTCTTGACCAAGACGAGCGAGCCGTCCCTGCGGACCAGCACGACGTCCACGGCCACGTAGGGCCTCCTGGCCTCGCCCAGCCCGGGCACCTCCCGGACACCAGGGGGAGCTGAAATGCTTAAGGCTGCTGCCGGGCCTCCTGGGGCGGTGAAATGGATTGAGCGAGGCAGGCAAGCCGGGCGTGGGGGGCAGGCGCATAAGGGTCCTGATAGCCAAGCCCGGCCTGGATAGCCACGACAGGGGGGCCAAGGTGGTGGCCAGGGCCCTAAGGGACGCAGGCATGGAGGTCATCTACACGGGCCTGAGGCAGACGCCAGAGCAGATAGTGGAGACGGCCGTCCAAGAGGACGTTGACGTAGTAGGCTTGAGCATATTATCTGGGGCCCACATGACCCTTGTGCCCCGTGTCATAGAACTGATGAAGGAGAAAGGCATATTCGGCGAGGTCCTCCTGCTCGTGGGAGGCATAATACCTGAGGAAGACGCCAGGGCCCTTAAGGAAATGGGGGTTGATGAGGTCTTCGGGCCCGGCACACCAACCGACGAGATAGTCAAATACATAAGGGAGAACGTCAGGAGAGGTAGAACCCCTTGAGGTCCGTTGAAGAAATAGTCGAGGGGGTCCTGAGGGGCGATAAGAGGGCTGTGGCGAGAGCGATAAGCATGATAGAGGACGGCGTGCCCGAGGCAGCCGAGCTCCTTAATGCCCTGGAGCCCCACACAGGCAGGGCATACGTGATAGGAGTCACGGGCGCCACGGGCTCGGGCAAGAGCACCCTCATACACAAGCTGGCCAGGGCCTACAGGCTCAAGGGCCACAAGGTAGGCGTGGTGGCCATAGACCCGACGAGCCCCTTCACCGGCGGCGCCTTCCTGGGCGATAGGATAAGGATGCAGGACCTCACGCTCGACGAGGGCATATTCATAAGGAGCATGGCTACCCGGGAGGGCCTGGGGGGCATATCCCACGCTGCCGAGGGGGCCGTGAAGGTCCTGGACGCAGCCGGCTTCGACACCGTATTGGTCGAGACGGTCGGGGCGGGCCAGCTGGACGTGGGCATAGCAGGCCTGGCCCACACGGTCCTGCTCGTGATGGCCCCCGGCCTCGGGGACGAGATACAGGCCATAAAAGCTGGCCTAATGGAGATAGCGGACATATTCGTGGTGAACAAGGCCGATAAGCCGGAGGCCGACAGGACTATGGCGGACCTGCTGTCCGTCATAGAGATGGAGAACTACGGCCCGTCCGATTGGAGGCCCCCAATCGTGAAGACCGTGGCCCTCACGGGCGAGGGCATAGAAGAGCTCGTAAGGCGCATAGAAGAACACAGGGAGTTCATGCGCTCGAGGGGGCTCAGGTTCTCGGAGAAGAAGGTCAGGGCCATGCTCGTCGAGGCCCTGAGGAGGGCCATACTGTCCGACGTATTGCCCATGATAACCATGAGCGCTAAGTTCGACGGGGCTGTGAAGATGATAATGAGCGGCAAGCTGACGGTCAGCTCCGGGGCCGACCTGCTGTTGGCCCCGCTTAAGAAGTTCCTGAGGGGTTCCCATGAGGAAGCCTAAGCTGAAGCCAGGCCTGGTCCAGGTCTACACGGGCGATGGGAAGGGCAAGACGACGGCGGCCGTAGGCTTGGCCATAAGGGCCCTGGGGAGGGGCCTGAAGGTCTTCATAATACAGTTCATAAAGGGCGGCTTCGACTACGGCGAGCTCCACGTCCTCGAGAAGCTGCCGAACGTCGAGGTAAGGGCCTTCGGCCGGGGGCGCTTCATAACCCAAGATGGCCCGACCCAGGAGGACCTAGAGGAGGCCAGGAAGGCCATGGAGCTGGCCAGGGAGGTCGTCAGGAGCGGCGAGTATGACTTAGTCATCTTGGACGAGGTGAACGTGGCCCTCTACTTCGGCCTCGTGGAGCTGGAGGACGTATTGGACCTCATAAGGAACAAGCCGGAGCACGTCGAGCTCGTCCTGACCGGCCGGAGGGCGCCCAAGGAACTCATAGAGGCAGCCGACTTGGTGACCGACATGCGTGAGGTAAAACACCCCTACAGGCGTGGGATGCCCCCGAGGCCCGGCATAGAGTTCTGA
>CAZVRS010000162.1:0-2295 GCA_964630115.1 uncultured Candidatus Bathyarchaeia archaeon
ACGCACAAGAAGACCTTGAGGGGGAGCTCACGGGATTCCTCCCAAACCATCCTGAGGCCCCTCAGGCCCAGGACGTTCGCTATCTCGTGCGGGTCGGCGAATATGCTGGTCGTGCCGTGCGGGACTACGGCCCTGGCGAACTCGGAGAAGGTCACCATGGCGCTCTCCACGTGGACGTGGGCGTCTATGAAGCCGGGTGCCGCATAGAGCCCCTCGGCCCTTATGACGTTCGTCCCGGCCCCTACGGCGTGGTCGGCCTTCCCGACGAGGGCTATCCTGTCCTTCCGGACGGCTATGTCTATGCCCTCTTGGAGCTCGCCCGTGAAGACGTTCACGAGCGTAACGCCCTTTATGACCAGGTCGGCCTTCAGGCGGCCGAGGGCCACGTCTATGAGCTCCGGGAACACCTGCCATAGCTCGGTCCTGACCGGCTTGTAGGACAAGCTCGGCCACCAGGGCTCAAGGGCCTCTCAGGCTTAAAGGGACCCCTGCCACCCGGACGTAGGTGGACCATGGCCCTGAGGGACATATTGGCCGAGGCACAGGAGAAGGTGAGGGAAGCCTACGACCTTAGGACGGAGGTCCAAAGGGCCTCAAGGCGCATAACCAAGCTGGCCAAGAGGGCCATATTTGCCATCCACAAGGGCTCCCTAGACGAGGCCAGGGAAATGCTTTCCGAGGCGAGGGGGGAGCTGAGGAAGCTCAGGGAGTTCCTCTTGGACAAGCCCGACGTAGCCAGCTTAGGCATACTGAACCCGGCCTACCAGGAATACGTGGAGGCAGAGCTCTTCTTGGCCTTAGTCTCGGGCTCCGATGTGCCGAGCCCGGCCGATTTAGAGGCACCTCCCGAGCAATACCTGCTCGGCCTGGCGGACGTCATAGGGGAGTTCAGGCGCAGGGCCCTCGAGGCCCTAAAGGAAGGGCGTTTGAAGGATGCTGAGGAATGCCTGAGCACCATGGAGGAGATATACATGGAGCTCATATCGTTGGACGAGGCCCAGGCCATCGTGCCCGAGCTCAGGAGGAAGTGCGATATCGCCAGGAGGCTGATAGAGGCCACGAGGGGGGATATAGTAGTCGAGGCCAGGAAGTTGGCCTTGGAGGAGGCCATGGGGAAGCTTGAGGAGCTGATAAGGAAGCTGGGCGGGGGAGGGAGTTCCTGATGCCCTGGGACCCGAGGGAGGTAAGGCGTAAGGCCCAGGAGGATTACGAGCGTGCTTGGCTCGAGACGGCTGGCCTGCTGAAGAAGGAAGGACGGGCCCTCCGCTGGTCCAAGGGCGAGCCCGGGAGGCCCCACCCGGTATGTGAGCTCATCGGGCACCTAAGGTCCATACTGCTCTCCTACGGCTTCGACGAGGTGCTCAACCCGACCATAGTGCCCGATACAGAGGTCAGGCGTCAGTATGGGCCAGAGGCGCCCGTGATACTGGACCGGGTGTTCTACCTGGCTGGCCTGCCCAGGCCGGACATAGGCATAAGCTCCGAGCTGGCCGAGAAAATAAGGTCCATAGCGCCCGGCATATCCATAGAGGGCCTTAAGGCCGTCTTCAGGGCCTACAAGGAAGGCAAGATAGAAGCCGACGACCTCGTGGAGGAGATGGTGAAGCAGCTCGGCGTGAGGCCCGAGCAGGCGACGGCCATACTGGCCCTGTTCCCCGAACTGGCCACCCTTACGCCCATCCCGACCAGGCTGACGCTCAGGTCCCACATGACGGCCCTTTGGTTCCCGACCCTAGCGGCCCTACAGGACAAGAGACCCCTGCCCATCAAGCTCTTCTCCATAGGCCTGAAGTGGCGCAGGGAGCAGAAGCTGGACGAATCGCACCTCTACGACTCGCACGTGGCTTCCCTCGTCGTCATGGCCGAGGAGATAACGCTCGAGGACGGCGAGGAGCTCGTCAGGGCCGTGTTAGCCGACCTGGGCTCTGCTTACGACAACAAGGCCCTCACGGAAGCTCGCTTCGTCGTCAAGGAGGCCACTAGCAAGTATTACGCACCCGGCATGGAGGTCGAGGTCTTCGTCCGCCACAAGGGCTCCTGGGTTGAGGTGGGCGACATAGGCCTCTATTCGCCCGTCTCGCTCGCCAACTATGACATACGTTACCCGGTGTTCAACGCAGGCCTCGGGGTCGAGCGGCTGGCCATGATATTATACGGCTACGACGACATAAGGGTCCTGGCTTACCCGCAGTTCTATGCTGAAGCCGAGTTCACGGACGAGCAGCTGGCCAACATGGTAAGGATTGGGGAGCGGCCCACCACGCCCGAGGGCCTGAGGATAGCCGAGGCCATAGT
>CAZVRS010000163.1:0-2220 GCA_964630115.1 uncultured Candidatus Bathyarchaeia archaeon
TAAGGCCCTGGGCGGCCATAGTAGATGGGAGGGCCATGAGGAAGCCCTTCAAGGGCCCGCTCGCTGGGCTCGGCTGGGAGAGCACCTTCAGGTTGGTAAACCAGCCTGGGACGATAAGCGGGGACGCCTGGGGCGTCATAGGGGAAGCCATCAGAACGGGCCATTCCCTCGTGCTCGTGGAAGGCGAGGAAGACCTGTTGACCATAGTGGCCGTCCTCTGCGCCCCGGAGGGCTCTGTGGTCCTATACGGACAGCCGGGCGAGGGAGCCGTCTTGATAGAGGTCAATAGGGCCGCGAAGAAGGCTTTCAGGGAACTCGTGGCCTCCATGAGGCCGTTGGAGTAATCCCGGCTAAGCCGGTTGTGCTGAGGAACTGGCTAGTATAGCCAGAACGCCCTTTTTATCCTATCCCAATAGCCCAGGTCCTTGCGGAGTTCTTCCCAATAATCTAGATCGTAGACCCTAACGGCCCCCTCAACAAAAGCATCACGGAGTTCGTAGGGGAGGGAGGCATCAACGTAAAGCTCGTAAGCTACCCTGTCAACGCTCCTATACCTTGGGCCCCATATTCCGGGCGTCTTCACCTCCTTTGATAGGTGATCCACCTTTATCTTCTTCAGCTCTCTCACGGTGAGCGGCTCGGGGAGCTTCAAAATGCCAGTCGTGCACCAGGGCGGCACTATGCTGTCGAACAGCACGTATTCGCCTTCTAAGCCGTATACGTGGTAAGACGCTACGCAAGGGAGGTGCTCGAGAGCCACAAATGGCGTGTAAAAGTATGCGTTTAAGGTGTAGTGGCGCCTTTTCTCTTCGTCCGTATAGTAGAGGAGCCCAGCCTGACCTATCACGCTCACCCACTCGATCTCGCCCGACGATATCTTGTGCAGCATGGCCTTGCTGGCCTCCAGGGAAGCTGCCGTCGTGCGGTCTAATGACCAAAAGGGGTAGAAGGTCGAGGCTGACTTGAAGTTCAAGTTTTGAAGTAACTCGGCCCATTTACCCTCATAGTCCTCTGCTTTGGCCTTTATGGGACCCACGTGCGTTACGGGCCCTCTTTTCCCGAGTTCTCTAAGCCATCCCCTGACCCACTCTGGAATCCTCTTTCTCCAAGAGAAAATGGAAATACCGAACATTATCCAGCAGCTTGGAAAATACCATGCATTATCCGGCAGCTCGATGTCATTTGCCACAGGTATCCATCCGACGCCGTGGTCGGTGACGTATACCTCCATGCCCTCGTAATTTATGTAGTTCTTCACAGCATCCTCATACAGGCGGCTTACCCAGCTTACCCAGAACCCGTTACGGGTTTTGTAGAAGATGTTGGCTTCCGTCAGGTGCTTCCACATCCTCCTCAATTCTTTCAGGGGGACCTTCATGACGTCAAAGACCTCGGCTTTCTCTAGCTCCCTCTTCACCAACGGGTATGTCCCATACCTCTCAAGGCCTTTGACCTCGGATTCCGGAGCATATCTCCTGAAGGCGTCAACTATCTCGTCGAAAAGCTCGTCCCCGCCGGGCCTCAGCGGGTCCTCAATTATATACATCATCTTCTGGCGTGCGTGAAACATGGGCCTTTGCTCCCGCCCTAAGAGCTTCTTCATCCAAGAAGGCCGAGGGAGGGTGTATGATGCCATGTCGCACATCACCAACAGCCTCCTACACAGGGTCCCCCTCTTGGACGGAGGAGGCTCTATGAGCTCCCAGGCATACACCCCTTCCCAGGGGCAGAAGGCGGCCAGGTTTATTATCTTCCTCCTAATCCTCGGGTGCGGGATATCTATTATCTTCTTGACGAACTCCTCGCTCAGCTTCCTCATACCCCTCGCATGCCAGCGTCTCCTGAGGTTCCCCTCCAGCTCCTTCAGGGCCGCATCCGTAGCGTAGAAACAGCCATCCGAGAAGTAGAGGAAGCCTATTTCCGAAATAGCGCAGCCTCTGCTCAGCACCGGGAGGGCTAGGTCAGAGTTCTCTACCACATATACCATCTTCTCACACCGCCTATTCCATTCCGTTGGCGTGTTAGCACGCATGGCTCATAAACCTTGCCTGATGGAGATACGGGGGAAAGGCTCAGGGAAAGCCCTTGGGGACTTGACGGGCCCTCGGGTAGCCCTTATATGAATCGGCTCCCGGGCCTAGCGGCATGGCTGGCCTAGCTGGCAGGCTCAGGGCCCTGAGGAATGACCTCTCCGTGCTCAGGGGCAACTTCCTAGTCCTG
>CAZVRS010000164.1:0-2204 GCA_964630115.1 uncultured Candidatus Bathyarchaeia archaeon
TGGAGCACCTCTTCATGCTCATAACGCTCGGCGACATGCTCGGCATACCGCTCCTCCCGCCCTACTACTCGCTCAGGCTACTGCCATACGCTGTCCCGAACATAGCGACTTGGAAGAGGAGGCTGTTCAGGGAGAGGGACTTCACGGATGCCCTCTACTGACCTCCCGGCCTGCCCGTGATGGGGGGTGGTGTGCCCTGCCCGAGACGATGAGGGAGTTCTTCGAGAGGAGGCCGGACCTAAAGGTCGTGATATATGCTGGCAAGGGCGGGCTGGGCAAGACGACCTGTAGTGCTGCCACGGCCTACTGGCTGGCCATAGAGAAGGGGAAGAAGTGCCTCTGCTTCAGCACGGACCCGCAGGCGTCCCTGAGCGACATCTTCGAGAAGGACATCTTCGGGAAGGGCGTCCAATCCTTCGGGCCAGGCCTATACGTGTTGGAGATAGATGCCGACAAGCGCATAGCCGAGTATCAGGAGGAGATAAGGCGCAAGATAAAGGAGATGTATGGCCTGGACGAGATACCGAAGGAGATAGACGAGTATATTAAGTCGGCTGCCGCCGAGCCCGCCATGCACGAGTCGGCCACCTACGACGCCATGGCGGAGCTCCTAGCTAAGGGCGAATACGACTACTACATATTCGACATGCCGCCCTTCGGCCATGGCATACGCATGGTCAGCATGGCCTTCATCCTCGACGCCTGGATAGACAAGATAACGGAGGCCCGCATGGAGGCCCAGAAGTATAGGGAGGCCATAGAGATACTGAGGGGCCGGGTCGAGATGGAGCGTGAGGACATGATGCTGAAGGACCTACAGGACATAAGGGCCAAGCTGGACTTCTTCAGGGACGTCCTGACGGACGAGAAGCGCTCCGCCTTCTTCATGGTCATAATACCGGAGAAGATGGCCATCCTCGATACCGAGAGGGCCTTAGACATGTTCGCCAAGTTGGACATGAAGCTGAGCGGCATAATAGTGAACATGGTATACCCGGTCAGCCTGCTGAAGAGGCCGGACGTCGGGCCCTACCTCAGGAACAGGATAAAGATGCAGCAGAAATACATGGACATCATATGGGATAAGTTCGGCGACTACATAAGGGCCGTCTTACCCATGTATGACCGAGAGCCCAAGGGCCTCGAGATGATAGCCCGTGTGGCCAAGGACCTGTTCGGGTGGAGCCCGGAGGGGGAGGTGTGGTGGCGTGAGCAGTGAGAGGATGCGTTTCGTGGACTTCGTCAAATCGAAGCCTAACCTGAAGTTCCTCTTCACGGGCGGCAAGGGCGGGGTGGGCAAGACGGTCGCCGCCGCTGGCATGGCCTACTACTTCGCCACCCAGGGCCAGAAGGTCCTTCTGGTCTCCCTGAACCCCGTCCACTCCCTATCGAGCGTCTTCGGCCAGGACCTGTGGGGAGGCCAGATAAAGCCCGTCGAGGGCGTGGACAACCTCTGGGCCTGCGAGGTGGACATAAGCGACGTTATACAGCGCTACAAGGACATGCTCAGCAAGAGGCTGCGTGAGTTCTTCAAGTGGGCCGACATTCCCGTAAACCCCGACCCGTTCATAGACATAGCCACCACGAACCCGGCTTTCGAGGAATCCGCCATGTTCGACAAGATGGTGGACATAATGCTCGAGCAGGGGCCCAACTACGACAAGATAGTCTTCGATTGTGCTGCCGTGGCCAACGCCATAAGGCTGATAGGGCTCAGCAAGATATACACGCTCTGGCTCCAGAGGATGATAGAGAGCCGTAAGGAAGCCCTGTCGCTCCGTGTGAAGCTCTCATTCAGGAAGGAGAAGGTCATGGAGGAGATAAAGAAGGACCCGTTAATGGCCGACCTGATAAGTATGGACAAGCGCATAAGGGCTGCCAAGAAGCTCCTTACGGACCCGGATCGGACGGCCTTCTTCTTCGTCACGCTGCCGCTCGCACTGCCCATATCGGTCGTGAAGAGGTTCATACGCATGGTGAAGGCCTTCGACATACCGATAGGGGGCGTGATAGTCAACTGCGTCATACCCAGGAGCGTGGTTGAGAAGGGAGAGAAATCCGAATACATGCTGAACAAGCTGAAGGAGCAGGAGGGCTACATGGCCATCATAGAGCGTGACCTCGGCCCGCTCGTGAGGGCCTACATACCGCTCTTCGAGACAGAGGTAGCTGGCATAGACATGATAGCCAAGGTGGCGGATGCC